>JAGCXU010000143.1 GCA_017961145.1 Bacteroidaceae bacterium
CCGATGTGGACAACCAGAGCAACATTCTGCTCGCCTCCGACTCTCTCTGCACAGACACAGCCCGCTGCATCCCTGTAGAACTAGCGACAGCCAAATGGAAACGAATGCTCTCCATCCCCACGAACCCGGAGCACTTCGGCAAATGCCTGCTCATTAGAGCCATACCCTCGATTTATTTGAAAAGAAAAGGCCTGCAGAATATTTCCGCAAGCCTTTGGATGGATGGCTTCGACATCTCTACCGTCGCTCCAACAGAATGGGGCTTAGTCGAAATCTGACACCTCAGCTTAACACCTTATTTCTTCAGAGCA
Organism: Bacteroidaceae bacterium; assembly: GCA_017961145.1. Taxonomy (GTDB): domain Bacteria; phylum Bacteroidota; class Bacteroidia; order Bacteroidales; family Bacteroidaceae; genus Physcousia. The sequence continues at coordinate 312 of JAGCXU010000143.1, forward strand.
AAGACGAGAGCCACAACGGACGCTATGGCACCAACTATGCTGGCACCGGCACCGAGAAACGTGTAGAAGGCGCTGCTCTTGACGGTCTGACTCTTGTTGGGCTCGACGTAGATGAGGTCGTTCTGCTGAACGTAGTAGGCGGGGTTCTGGAAGACGTCGGTGGTGGTGAGGTCGATGGGGTATTTCTTGAGCACGCCATTCTCGTCGCGATAGAGCGTGAGTTTCTGGCGAAGGCCAGTATCGGCGATGTCACCGCACTGTGCCAGAATGTCGAGTATGGTGTTGCGCTCGCTGGTAAGGCTGACGACATGCGGGCTCTTGACGGCTCCGAGCACTGCCACGCGGGCATTGAGCAGGCGAACGGTCACCTCGGGATCTTTAATGAGTTTGGCGTCGATAATCTGCTGTTCGATGCGACGGGCTGCCTCGTCGGTCGTGAGACCTGCCACTTCGACAGCTCCAACGGCCGGAAGGGTGATCTTGCCATCATTGCTGACGGTAAAACCATAGGAACTGCCCATGGACGAACTGCTGCCAAGGTTGGAACCGGACGCACCGGACGTGCCCATCGTAACGTCCTGAGCGAAGATTTCCAGGAGCTCGGGCTCGCTGCAGGTCACCTTGACGAGTACCTGATCAGCAGGCTTGAGCCGCATCTCGTACATCTGCATGATTTGCTGGCCCTGTTCGAACACATGATTCGGGTCTTGGAAATAAACAATCTTTTTCGTTGATACACAGCTCGACATCATCAGCACGGCCATGAAAGCGAGCAAGAGGGATGATTTCTTCATATAATGATTTGTGTTATGGTTTGCATTATTTTTGCTCTGCAAAGGTAAGACTTTTTATTGTATCATTTTTCATTCTTTCATTTTTTTTTCGTACCTTTGCAAAAAATTACGTGAAAAACTATGACTATTGCAGTTGACTTCGACGGAACTATCGTCGAACATCGTTATCCTGAGATAGGTAAGGAATTGCCTTTTGCCACACAAACATTGAAAATGCTGATCGAGCAACGCCACAAACTGATTCTGTGGAGCGTGCGAGAGGGCAAACTGTTGGACGATGCCGTGGAATGGTGTCGCCAGAGAGGTGTGGAATTCTATGCCGTGAACAAAGACTTCCCTGAAGAAGAGGAAAACAAGAACCAGAGTTTCAGCCGCAAGATAAAGGCCGATGTCTGGATAGACGACCGCAATCTGGGCGGTCTGCCCGACTGGGGAACCATCTACCAGATCATCACAGAAAAGAAGACCTACGAGCAGGTTCTGCACGAACGACTCTCGGCAGAAGTGCCAGAACCGAAAAAGAAATGGTGGCAGTTCTGAGGCTTTTTTTCGCAGATTTGGCAAAATTCTATCGACAAATAAACGGAACACATTAAACTTTTTCGTATATTTGCATATCAAATGTATGTAAACATCACAAAAAACTCATAAAAACTCATCATATTATGGATTTGAAAAAGAACTTGGGCATCATCCTTATTGTGCTTGGTGCACTATTGCTCATCATCAGCTACTTCGTTGATTTGGTGGACTACAACTTCTACAATTTCGGAGCGTTGCTTGTCATCATTATTGGCATCATCACCCACATCGTCCAGACAAAAAGGAGTTAACTCATTCATCCTTAACTCTTAACATTTAACTTTTCAAAGCCATGACCACCACCCGTATCACTATGGCTCTGTTTGTTGCGCTCTGCCTTAGCATGAACGCTTTCGCGCAGTACGACGACGAATATGGCATCGAGGAATGGACACTCGACGACGAGGAAGAAGTCGCGCCAAAACCTCAACACAAAGAATACAAGAACGCCTTCTATCTGCAGTACTCGCCTTCAAGATACAAGGTGGGCGAAGAGCAGGATCGCATCCATTTCAACGAAATGACAATTGGTTATAGCCGCTTCATCGAAGTGGTGGAGGACATGCCCTATTTCGTAGAAGTGGGCGCAAACATGAAATTCTCTTGGGAAACAAGCGACCTGAAAGCCCGCGTCCTAACCTTCCGTATCCCCGTCAATGTCATGTACAAATGGTATCTTTGGAAGGATAAGGACTATGCCATCGCACCTTTTGCCGGTGCTTCTATACGCGCCATCGCAATGGCTCGAGAACATACCGGAGCAGAAAGCACTAGCTTGATTGGAAATCCATACGATTGGCATCATTTCCAAGTGTCTTGGCAAACAGGCTTACGCTTCTATATGAAACGCTACTTCTTTGGTGTCAGCTACTCGCGTGACTTCCGCGATTCAAGCAAATATCCTGGTGTTCGAGAATGTGGCGTTCACTTTGGTGTAGGATTCTAAGTCGCTGTTCAAGAAACAAAAAAGCCGTGTCTTTCAAACGAGACACGGCTTTCTTTTTATCTTTGCTTGCGACGCGCTAAAGGATCGCCGCTGCTTCCTTCCGTCATATTAGGTTCCACCTCCGGAACCAACTCAAGAATCTTGCCATTGCGGCATACAACAAGGCTCTGACGAGCTGCACAAGCACGCTGCAAGAGGCGGTATTGCGCCTTGCGAACACCTTCGTCTATCAGGCGTTGCATCTCCAGAATCTCTTTCTCTTTCATGCTTTCTCGCCCTCCTCCGGCTTGTTATATTTCTCTTGAAGCTGCTGATAAGCCTCTTCTTCATAAACCACAACTTTATCTCCACCCAGTCCCGATGCAATATGAACGGCAGGACAATCGCTATTGTCATAGAGCGACCAACTATCCACAACTGGCATATAGAGTTGGAACAGATTGCCCAAACCTGCTTCATAACGACGCAAAATAACGTCGGTTGGGATGTTGTGACCACCCATTGCCACACGTTTTTCCACTCGAGCAACTGCTTGTTCAGGCGTGCTCAACAGGAAGAAAAGCAGGGTCACAAAGTAACCGCGCTTTTGAGCTTGCTTGATGAGCTTCACGTACGACCGCGTGGCCAATGTCGTCTCGAAGGCAAAGGTCTCGCCTTCCTTCAGCAGATAGATGATGCGGTCTATCATAAGTCGGCCAGCTTGAATGGCGACGCCTTCAGGATTGAAGGGGGAAAGACCGGCTGCTATCTCGTCGGCATTGACGAATTCGCGGCAACCCAACATCTCCGGCAACACCGTGAACGAGGCAGTTGTCTTGCCTGCACCGTTGCAGCCGGCTATAATGTAGAGGTTCATTTTCTTCTTTTCCATATTTCTATGTATTACTTTTCTTAACTTTCTTTGTGCTTTCCGCACTACTTTGAGCAAACAAATCAGGACGAAGCCTTTGTGTCCGCTCGATGCTTTGCTGCAGTTCCCACTCCTTTATCAAGCGCTCATTGCCCGAAAGCAAGACTTCTGGCACCTTCCAACCCTTGTATTCCGCTGGCCTGGTATAGACTGGGGCTGCGAGAAGATTGTCCTGAAAGGAGTCGGAGAGAGCGCTTTGCTCGTCGCCAATTGCACCTGGAAGGATGCGAACGATTGCATCCGCCATCACAGCTGCCGCCAGTTCTCCGCCAGTCAGGACATAGTCGCCGATGCTAACTTCCTTAGTTATAAGGTGTTCACGAATGCGATAGTCGATGCCTTTGTAGTGTCCGCAGAGGATGATGATGTTCTCGCAGAGCGAAAGACTATTGGCCATCGGCTGATTGAACTGTTCTCCATCGGGAGTGGTGAAGATGATCTGGTCGTAATGACGCTCGCTTGTCAGAGCCGAGATGCAGCGGTCGATTGGCTCACATTGCATCACCATACCTGCGAAACCACCGAAAGGATAGTCATCCACGCGCCTCCACTTGTCCAATGTATAGTCGCGCAGATTGTGGATATGGATTTCCACCAAGCCCTTTCTTTGAGCCCTTCCGACGATGGACTCCTGCATGAAGCCCTGTATCAGCTCAGGTAGTACGGTTATGATGTCTATTCGCATGTCCCAATTATCTCTTTCACACTCGCAAAGCTATGCTTTTCGAGGTATTCGTCGATGCCTTTTGCCACCTTGACACTAACGGTCGGGGCGAGGAAATTGGCAGTTCCTATCTCTATCGCAGAAGCCCCTGCAAGCAGGAACTCTATTGCATCCTTTGCGTCGCTAATGCCGCCAAGGCCTATGACAGGCACTTGAACTGCATGAGCCACCTGGTAAACCATGCGCAAAGCAACTGGTTTGATGCAAGGACCGCTTAGTCCTCCAGTTCCGATACTCAGGATGCGTTTGCGTTTTTCTATGTCGATGGCCATTCCCATCAAAGTATTTATGAGGCTAACAGCATCAGCTCCAGCATCTTGCACGGCAAGAGCGATATCCGTTATGCTTGTCACATTCGGCGAGAGTTTCACGATGAGCGTCTTCCCATAAGCCTTTCGAACTGCCTTCACAACACTAGTCGCTCCCTCAGTTGTCGTTCCGAAAGCCATTCCGCCATGTTTGACGTTCGGACAGGAGATGTTGAGCTCTATCGCTGGAATGCAATCGAGTTCATTGATGCGGGCTGCACACTCGGCATAGTCCTCAGGCGAGTTGCCCGAGACGTTCACGATCATATTGGTCTTGACGTCCTTTATCTGAGGGTAGATGTGCTTGCAAAAGTAATCAACTCCCTTGTTCTGGAGGCCGACACAATTGAGCATTCCCTGAGCCGTTTCAGCCATTCTGGGATAAGGATTGCCTTCGCGAGGCTCGAGAGTGGTGCCTTTGACGATGATGCCGCCAAGCTGACTCAGGTCGATAAAGTCTTGATACTCTATGCCATAGCCAAAGGTTCCGCTTGCCGTAAGCACCGGATTCGCGAGCTCCAAACCAGCTATATTTACGTGCAAATCTGCCATCTTTCTCTTTTTCCTATAGTCTCATTTTCAACGTCCCCAGTGACGATGCCAAACGTCAAACGTGACAATTGCAAACGTCAAACGTGATGATTGCAAACGTCAAACGTGATGATTGCGATTTAACAACGTTACGTTTGGGATTTAACCACGTTATGTTTCGACTCTTCACCATTTCAATTTCTCCACATCAAATACTGGGCCTTCCTTGCAGACACAGACATTGCCGTCTTTTGTGTCTTCTACGCAACAGAGACAGGCACCCAAGCCACAAGCCATCATGTTTTCCAAGCTGACTTCACACTTTGTTCCCGTCTGTTTTGCATAGCAAGCCATTGCCATCATCATAGGCTTAGGTCCGCAAACAGCTATGTTATCGAACTTCTCTCGCTGCAAGACAGTATGTTGCGTGACAAAGCCTTTCTCGCCCTCCGACCCGTCTTCTGTAGTGACATATACTTCACCACAAGCCTGATAGGCATCGAGCCTGATCAAGTCCGACTTGCTTCGAGCTCCAAGCAGGAACGTTGGTCGAACTCCCATCTTCTGCATAGCTTCTCCCATAAACAGGAGAGGAGCAATACCAACACCGCCGCCAACGAGTAAGACTCTCTGATTGAGCGACTTAGGCATCGTGAAGCCCTTGCCCAAAGGCAATATGACATTCAGCGTCGAACCTGGCCGTTTCTGCCAAAGCGAAGCAGTTCCCTTGCCAACCTTCTGTATCAGGAAGCTGACCTCATTACGCTCATAATCAACATGATGCAAGCTGATAGGGCGACGCAGGAACGTCTCCTTGCTTTCATCAATGCGGAGCTGAGCGAACTGTCCAGGGCACATCTCAGGAAGAAGACCTGCAGGATTGGTCGCGACAAGCAAAAGATATCGCTCGCCTGGCTGCTCGACAGAGGTGACTTGCAAGTCCAAAACATACTTCCTCATATACATTATTATATATATCGCGCTGCAAAGGTACAAAAAAATCGGAACATAAAACTATGTTCCGACATTTTTCATTGCTTATGGGAATGTTTTTCAACACTTTGCTTGAAGTTTTCCATCACTTTGCAGAGAAGGTCTCGTACGTTCCATCGTCGTAAAACACTCTGATTTCTGCAATTTTTCGCGAAGGTTTGTCAAACATTTTTCCTTCTAACGTCAAATTGGAAGTTTGAGGGGGCATCTGTTGAGGGGTTGCAAAATGTTCAACGAAGCCAGGTTGAATAGGGAGGCCTGAAGGCTGAGAAGAAACGGAAGAAGATCCAGCTTCATTTGTCTCGACTTGCCTCGGATTTGCCTGCGAGGAAACAAACATTTCGCCCTTTCCATTCATCAGCCAATCCATATTAACTTCAGGAAAACGTTCGCGAATATTATTCACAGTGTTGAGCGACGGATTGGTCCTTCCGCTGAAAATGCTCGAAAGCGTTCCTTCCGATATGCATATCTCAGCAGCAAAATTCTTCTGGGACATTCCCAGATGTTTCATAAGAGCATTGATTCGGTCTTTCATTGTCTGTATACTTGTTATTTTTGAGCCAGTTTGCCTGTCTAAACCGCTGCAAAGGTACAAATATAAATTCAAATGTCCAAACTTTACCTTTGAAAATTTGATAAATCACTCATTTTGTGGATTTGAAAATCTACATTTACAAAACTAAAGGGAACTCGTGCAAAGAAATGACTTTGCTAATCAAAACTTCCAAACTATCACGAAATCAGCTTAAAGTAACTTAGTTTTACAAAATCTTGCAATTAACTGGTTTTAAATATGTAATAAAGCATTGAATTTAGCGTTTAATATCTAGACTGCTGTCTTTTTGCATCAAGAGATCCCATTTGTGCAGTCGCTCGTTCATTTAATTATAACAATTCATTGTTATTCGCTGGTTTACAAATACATATGGTAGCAATATTCTGATGCATAAGAATTCGTTTAGTTATGCAATACCCTGAGTTTAGGTTTTGAATAGGGTATTTACAAAATCAAATCTTCACTTCTCGCATTAGGGAGTTTTGTAAATCGAATTACTACTTTTGTTTAGCTTTGTAGAGGAAGGGCGGATTTTACATTTTCAAATTAAAATGGCGAAAAAACAAGAAAAAACAGCCAAAAACGAGAAAAACGACGTTTTTTGCGTTCTTTCGAAGCAAGGGCAAGGTTGAGGGTTTTCGTGCGATTCTCAGGAGGTATGAATCCTGTATAAACCGCTTTATTTCAGCAAATAAGGGCCAAAAACTGGCTTCGCGATGCGATACAAAATAGAAAGATTTTAGTGCAAAATAAAGAAGATTAGGTCCTGAAGAAGCTCTTCGTGAGGTGTTCTAATGCCCCCTACTCCCTTACTTTGGGCATCAGTTTTGCGTATTTCACTCAAAATTTGCATTACTTTCACGCCAGAGTAGTTTCTTCGAGCTGGTCCGATATCCATCCTAACCTTCCATTCAGTCTTACCCAACCATGCTGCTATGCCGGCATCGCTCTCGTCTGGAGCATAAAATGCAAGCATTACATCAGAAAAAAATGTAAATAAATTTGTCAACGTTCTTGTGATGAAGAAACTGCGAGGATTGCCTTGATAGTATTTTACTATTTGGTTGGCTCGGAAGATGTTTCGTTGAGCGAGGGCAGACTGCAGTTCAAAATCGTTGAAGTCCTTGCTCATTCCAGTTTGTTCTTCTACGAGCGAAGCCCCTACTACCCTACCTCCGTTCAAGGCGAGGAGCAGTTTGTCCATTTCCGTCGTCAGTCTACTGAGGTCGGAACCAACGTGTCCGGCAAGCATTTGAATGGCTTGGGGTTCGATATCGACATTATGTTTATGAAGATATTGCGAGATGAAGGGCGCGAGTTGATTGTCGAAGAGCCGTTTGCTTTCGTAGATGACACCAACTTGCTGAATGGCTTTGGCAGCGGCTTTGCGAGCGTCGAGCTTTCCATGCTTGTGACAAAAGACGAGAACCGTAGTAGGTGTGAGGTGAGCGAGATAGGTTTCGAGCCCTTCGATGGAGCGCATGGCTTGTGCTTCTCGCACTAGAACAACTCGCTTTTCAGCCATCATCGGATAGGCATGAGCGAGTTCTATTACCTTATCTATATCGGCTTCAATGCCATAGACGATGTCGAGGTTGAAATCTTTCTCATCCTCCGTCAGCACAGCATCCACGATGGCATCGCTCAACCTGTCTATGAAATAGTCTTCCTCGCCCATAAGATAATAGACGGGAGCCACTTTTTGCGCTTTGAGATCACGCAGGATTTCGTCGTATGTGATGCCTTTCGCAGCCATAGTCAATATATCAGCAAGCCTTGTTCAACAAGCGGTCCAGCCCTGTTTAGTAGTCGAATTTCAGGTGCTTGACAGTCTTCTTGTCCTGTTTGATCATTTCGAGAGCTTGAATGCCTATCTTTACGTGATTCACCACATAGCCGGCCGTGACTTGACGGTCGCTTTCGCTGGTCTTCACGCCTTCAGGTGTCATGGGATTGTCGCTGACGAGGAGGAGGGCTCCAACGGGGATATGATTGGCGAAGCCACATGTAAAAAGCGTTGCCGTCTCCATATCCACAGCCATTGCTCTCGTTGCTTTGAGGTGCTCCTTGAAGTTGTCGTCGTGTTCCCAGACACGTCGGTTGGTCGTATAGACTGTTCCTGTCCAATAATCGAAGCCAAGGTCGCGAATCGTACTGCTGACCGCTCTTTGAAGCATAAATGCGGGCAGAGCAGGCACTTCTGGTGGGAAGTAGTCGTTGCTCGTACCCTCTCCTCTGATTCCTGCAATGGGAAGAACGAGGTCGCCCAGTTGCGTCTTGGGAGAGATGCCACCGCATTTGCCCAGGAACAGGCAGGCTTTCGGCTTGATGGCACTCAGCAAGTCCATGATGATGGCTGCGTTGGGGCTGCCCATACCAAAGTTGATGATGGTGATTCCGTCGGCCGTAGCACAACGCATATTCGAGGTGTACTCAGGTTGTTCTATGCCGAAGGTTTCGCAGAAAATGTCCACATAGTTGTTGAAGTTCGTGAGTAAAATGTACGATCCGAAGCTTTTGAGTGGCATTTGCGTGTATCTTGGCAGCCAATTCTCTACGATTTCTTGCTTTGTCTTCATCTTTTATGTAATTTTGCAGCAAAGTTACGAAAAAAAAACGATATGCAGGAACTGAACCTTCCAAAAACGGAGCTAAAAATCATCACAAAGGATGGGAAACTCCATGTTTTTGATGTTTTGAGGCGGAAATATGTGGCTCTGACGCCCGAAGAATGGGTTCGTCAGCATTTCGTCCACTACTTGATCAGTCAGAAAAACTATCCGGCAGAATGCATTGGGAACGAAGTGTCCATCAACTTGAACGGCATGAAGAAACGCTGTGACTCAGTCGTTTACGGACAACAGGCTGAGCCTCTGATGATTATCGAGTACAAGGCTCCCAATGTCGACATTTCGCAACAAGTCTTCGAGCAGATTAGCCGATACAATTTCAAGCTGAAAGTGAAGTGGCTTATTGTTAGCAACGGATTGCAACATTACTGCTGCCAGATTGACTACGAAAACGGTTCCTACCAATTCGTCGAGGACATTCCCACCTACGATGACATCAAGTGAGTTCAGATCGCCAGTCAAGTTTGCAAACGTCACACTATACGATTGCATTTGTCACACTATACGATTGCAATTGTCACACTATACGATTGCAATTATCCCACGTTACATTTAAAAGAAAGGCGTGCCTCCGTTTTTGCAGAAGCACGCCCTTGTTTGTCCAGGAAAAGTAAGTCTATTCTTCCTCTTTCTTCTTCGAAGCACGTTTGCGAGTGCCCTTCTTCGTTCCTTCCATGTTTTCGGAAGGAAGTCCGGCCAGTTCGCGGTCGATCATGATGCGGCCACAATACTCGCAGACGATAATCTTCTTGCGACTTCTGATGTCGAGCTGACGCTGAGGTGGAATCTTGTTGAAGCAACCGCAGCAAGCATCACGCTGAACCGAGACGATACCAAGGCCGTTGCGACTGTTGCGACGAATGCGCTTGAAGGCATTCAGGAGACGTGGCTCGATGGTAAGTTCCAGATTCTTAGCCCTTTCGCGAAGCTTCTCTTCCTCAGCCTTCGTCTCGCTCACGATTTCCTCCAACTCCTCTTTCTTCGTTTCGAGAAGCACTCTGCGATCGTTCACCTCGAGGTTGCAACGTGTCATTTCGGCAGTCTTTGCCTCGATGATTTCCTTCGCCTCGCGAATCTTCTTTTCGTGGAGCTGATTGTCGAGGTCGGCATATTCCACTTGCTTCGTCAGGCTGTCGTACTCTCTGTTGTTGCGAACGCTTTCCATCTGAGTGTTGTATCGCTCGATGTTCGACTTGTTCTCGGCAATCTTGCCGTTGCGTTCGTTGACTTCCTTCTTCAGCTCAGCAATGTCGTTGTTGATCTTTTCGATGCGAGTCGTCATGCCCTCGATTTCGTCTTCGAGGTCCTGAACCTCGAGAGGAAGCTCGCCGCGAAGTGTCTTGATGCTGTCAATCTCTGAGAGCATGCTCTGGAGAGCATAGAGGTTCTTCAGTTTCTCCTCAACGCTGTAGTCAGCGGGATCTTTCTTAGCTTTTTCTCTTGCCATAATGTTTATAAGTATTTGATGGGATTGGTGCAGATTGTCGTCTTGAAGAGCGGCAATCTGGGGCACCTCTCGCCCAAGATTGAATTGAATATGTCTGTCGTGTATTGTTCGCTCTGATAGTGTCCGAGAACGCCTATCTGTATCTGTCCGTCGTGTCCGAAATACTGATGATAGTGCATTTCGCCCGTCAGGAAAGCGTCTGCCCCAGCCTTCAAAGCCTCGTCCAAGAGGAAATCTCCTGCTCCACCACAAATGGCGACACTCTGGATGGGACGCGCCAGCAACTCATTGTGCATCAGGCACTCAACGCCGAAAACCTGCTTCACTCTTTGCAGGAAAGCCAACGAGTCTTCTCCATCCGGCAGATATCCTATAACGCCAGAACCAGCTTGAACAGTATGCATCCTTCCACCATTGCCGATGGGAACTTGTCTGGGCTGCAACAAGACCACATCCATCAGGCCAAGTCGCTCGGCCATTCTGTAGTTGACGCCATCCACAGCAGCATCCAGATTCGTGTGAGCCGAATAGACGGCAATGTCATTCTGTACAGCCAGACGAACACATCGCTGCACCTCGTCGGCATCAGTCAGGTTCTTCAGGCCATGAAAGATAAGTGGATGATGCGACACAATCAGATTGCATCCCAACTCCAGCGCCTCGCGAATCACCTCCTCGGTCACATCCAGGCACAATAAAGCCCCTGATACTTCCGCTTCTGTCAATCCAACCTGCAAGCCAGCATTATCGTAACTTTCCTGCAAGGGCAGAGGCGCGAAATCTTCAAGGGCGTCGATAACGTCTTGAACTCTTACGCTCATACGAATTGTATGTTTTCGTGCGCAAAGGTACGGCTTTCCAAGATAAAAACCAAATTTCTTTGCATTTATTCTTAATTTATTCGTAACTTTGCACACGCATATTGTATATCCTCCTATGTCAAACAGAGAAATCCATTTGCCCGCAGAGTGGCATGAACAAAGTGCCGTGCAGCTGACTTGGCCGCATGCAGGCACTGATTGGCAACCTATATTGGAGGATGTGGAACGTTGCTACGTTGATATGGTAAAGGCACTCTCCTCGCGCGTACATATTATTATAGTAACGCCAGAACCTGAAAGCGTTCGTGAATTGCTCGAGAGTATTTTGTCTGCCGAAAACCTGAAGCAAATCTCTTTCTGCAAAGCGCCTACCAACGATACTTGGGCTCGCGACCACGGCTTCATCACACTGCTCAGTCCGAACTGCCCTATCCTACTCGACTTCAAGTTCAACGGTTGGGGAGAGAAGTTTCCTGCCGACCTCGACAACGAGATTTGCCGAAGGATGGCAGAACAGAACATCTTAAAAGGTAAATATGAAGACCATCTTGACTTTGTCCTCGAAGGTGGAAGCATCGAGAGCGACGGCAAAGGAACAATCCTGACTACAAGCAAATGTCTCCTCGCCCCACATCGCAACCAGCCTTTGACAAAGGAACAGATAGAAACACGACTGCTCGAAGCACTTCATGCCAAGCGTATCCTATGGCTTGACTACGGCTATCTTGCCGGAGACGACACGGATAGTCATATCGACACGCTGGCTCGCTTCTGTCCCAACGACACCATCGCCTATGTTCAATGCCTCGATAAAGACGACGAGCACTATGCAGAACTGTCAAAGATGGAAGCACAACTTAAGTCGTTCCGCACAATAGAAGGCAAGCCCTACCGACTCGTCCCATTGCCTATGGCTAAAGCCGTCTATGACGAAGATGGCTCGCGTTTGCCCGCCACATACGCGAACTTCCTCGTCACAAATGGAGCCGTCTTGATGCCCACCTACGGAAATCCCGACACAGACCTCAAGGCAGAAGAACAACTTAGCAAGGCCTTCCCTCATCACGACATCATCGGCATCGATTGCCAACCACTAATCATCCAGCATGGAAGCCTGCATTGCTGCACCATGCAATTCCCACCAAAAGCATTATGAAGATAGGAATCATACAACAAAGCTGCACAGCCAGCATCGAAGAAAACCGCAAAAAACTTGTTAAAAGCATTGCCGAGTTAGCTAAGCAAGGAGCACAACTCGTCGTCCTTCAAGAGTTGCACGACAGTCCTTACTTCTGCCAGACGGAAGACGTAGAGAACTTCTGCTACGCCCTTCCCATTCCTGGCGAAGCAACAGAGTTCTACTCGAAGGTGGCAAAGGAACAAAAGGTTGTTCTCGTCACCAGTCTCTTCGAGCGTCGTGCCCCAGGCCTCTACCACAACACGGCAGTCGTCTTCGAGAGCGACGGCAGCATTGCCGGCATCCATCGCAAGATGCACATTCCTGATGACCCTGCCTACTACGAGAAGTTCTACTTCACGCCTGGCGACCTTGGCTTCCATCCCATCCAGACGAGCATTGGCAAACTTGGTGTTCAAGTTTGTTGGGATCAGTGGTATCCAGAAGGAGCAAGGCTGATGGCTTTGCAGGGAGCCGACCTCCTCATCTACCCCACCGCCATTGGTTTCGAGAGTACAGACACGAAGGAGGAGCAACAACGTCAACGCGAAGCTTGGATTACAATTCAACGTAGCCATGCCATTGCAAACGGCATTCCTGTCATAGCAGTCAATCGCGTTGGCTTCGAGCCTGACCCGAGTGGCACGACTGGCGGCATCCAGTTCTGGGGAAGCAGTTTCGTAGCAGGTCAACAAGGCGAGCTCCTCTATCAGGCAAGCGAGACGGATGAGGAAACAACCATCGTCGACATACAACTTGAGCGTACAGAAAATGTACGCCGTTGGTGGCCCTTCCTGCGCGACCGTCGCATCGACGCGTACGACGACCTGACAAAACGTTTCATTGACAATAAATAAGGAAAACATATATGTCCAGCACACTTAGGTTTCAGATTGTAGGCGAGGCTTTCAAGAAAAGGCCTGTCGAAGTTCCCAAACGCAAGGAACGCCCCAGCGAATTCTTTGCCAAATACGTTTTCAACCGTCAGAAGATGCAGCAATACCTGCCTTCAGACGTATATAAGAAGATGTGCGACGTCATTGATGGCGGAGCGCCTCTCGATATGGCGACGGCCGACGCTGTTGCCGAAGGCATGAAGAAATGGGCGATGGAACTTGGAGCGACACATTGCACGCATTGGTTCCAACCTCTCACCGAAGGTACTGCCGAGAAGCATGACGGCTTCGTGGAGCACGACGGCAAAGGCGGCATGATAGAGGAGTTCACGGGCAAGCAACTTGTTCAGCAAGAACCTGATGCCAGTTCGTTCCCAAGTGGTGGCATTCGCAGTACTTTCGAGGCTCGCGGCTATAGTGCGTGGGACCCTACAAGTCCTGTCTTCGTTTTTGGCGACACCTTGATGATTCCAACCATTTTCATCTCCTATACAGGCGAAGCCCTCGACTACAAGGCTCCCCTCAAGAAGTCGCTCAAGGCTGTCGATAAAGCAGCAACGGCTGTTGCACGATACTTCTATCCTGATGTCAAGAAGGTTGTCAGCAACCTTGGTTGGGAACAAGAGTACTTCCTTGTTGACGAGGGACTCTATGCTGCTCGACCTGACTTGTTGATGACTGGCCGAACCCTGCTTGGTCATGACAGCGCGAAGAATCAGCAGATGGACGATCACTACTTCGGCTCCATTCCTATGCGCGTTGCCGCCTTCATGAAGGACCTCGAAATAAAGTCTTTGGAACTTGGCATTCCTTGCAAGACGCGACACAATGAGGTAGCACCAAATCAATTCGAGCTTGCCCCAATCTTCGAGGAAACGAACCTTGCCGTGGACCACAACATGCTCATTATGAGCCTGATGAAGAAGGTGGCTCGCAAGCATGGATTCCGTTGCCTGCTCCACGAGAAGCCCTTTGCAGGCATCAATGGCAGTGGCAAGCACAACAACTGGAGCCTCTCGACAGATACAGGCATTCTGCTTCACGGACCTGGCAAAACGCCACTCGACAACCTGCGTTTCGTCACTTTCATCGTCGAGTCGTTGATGGCTGTCTATCGTCACAACGGCTTGCTGAAGGCTTCCATCATCAGCGCTACCAACGTGCATCGATTGGGAGCGGCAGAGGCCCCACCTGCCATCGTATCAAGTTTCTTAGGGAAAGAAATCAGCAATCTGCTCGAGCACCTCGAGACGAGTACTGACGACGAGCTCATCAGCCTCTCAGGCAAACAGACGCTCAGCCTCGACATTCCGCAGATTCCAGAACTTACGCAAGACAATACTGACCGCAATCGTACCTCGCCATTCGCCTTTACAGGTAACAGATTCGAGTTTCGAGCAGTAGGCAGCCAGCAGAACTGTGCAGCATCGATGATTGTGCTGAACACCGCTATGGCAGAGGCTTTGACCAACTTCAAGACGCGAGTCGATGCGCTCATCAGCGAAGGTTTGAAGCCCATGAAAGCCATCCTCCGCATCGTTCGCGAGGATATCAGGACTTGCAAGCCTATTCGCTTCGACGGCAACGGCTATAGCGAGGCATGGAAACAGGAGGCAGCCCGTCGCGGACTTGATGTTGAAACCAGCGCTCCCATCATTCTCGACCAGTACCTCAAGCCTGAGACTGTCGAAATGTTTGGCAAGATGAATGTCCTGACGAAAGCCGAACTGGAGGCACGCAACGAGATCAAGCTCGACACCTATATCAAGAAAATACAGATTGAGGCACGCATCTTTGGCGATATTTGCATGAACCACATCATACCTGTCGCAACTCGCTACCAGACGCAGCTCATCGACAACGTTCACAAGATGCAGCAAATCCTGCCAGCCGAAACGGCAGACAGACTTAACAGTACTAACCTGAGTCTCATCAAGCAGATGGGCGAGCACAATACTTTCATCATCGAGAACGTGGAACGACTGATTGAAGCCCGTCGTGTGGCCAACCGTATCAAGGACGGACGCGAACGCGCCATCGCCTATCACGACACAGTTGCGCCTCTCATAGAAGAAATTCGCTACCATGTTGACCAACTCGAACTGATTGTTGACGACGAGCTTTGGCCTCTGCCGAAATATCGCGAAATGCTCTTCATCCATTAACGGAGGAAGACTAGGGACAAGGAGCGTGGGCAAACATGACGTGGTTAAATCGCAAACGTCACACTAGTAAATCGCAAACGTCACACTAGTAAATTGCAAACGTAACACTAGTAAATTGCAAACGTAACACTAGTAAATCGCCAACGTCACACTAGTAATTTGAGAACGACATGTGGAGCATTCGCGCATGCTCTACAGCAAAAGCTCCCCACTAAGGTGCAGAAGAGGAATCTTCGACCTTGGTGAGGGATTCGTTTTATCATTTGGGAGCACTCTGCTCTAACCATATTCTTCATCAAGAATCATTTTTTTTTAGAAAAAGTTTGCAAGCAATATGAAATAATTCGTATATTTGCAAAAGCAATAATATAAGACTGTTATTTCAAGGATACAATTATTTCTTTCGTTCTGATGCCGGCGAAGTCTCTGATTGCTTTATGCTTCATTGCAATCCCTCGCATGGGAAAGAGGCGCTGTTCTTTGCCATTCAGGACGGAATAGATTTATAAGAACAGGATGAGACGCAAGCATTATCAAACTCCCAGAACAAGAATTCTCGGACTTTCTTCGCATGTCACCATTATGACAAACAGTCTCGAAGAGGATAAAACCATAATCTTCGATCCGGAAGATGGTACTGACGAAGCCTTGACGAAACAACACCTCACAAACATTTGGGACGCCGAGTGGTAAGACTCGGCCCATCATTTCACAACATGAATTATCGCTTCAGGACATGAATAAACGACTACAACTATTCCTATTAGCGCTGGCATGGGCTTTCTCAGCAGTATTCGCTCAAATGCCAGACTTCGACCTCTACTTCGCCAACAACGTAACTGACGTTCAGAACTTCGACGAAATCAAGTCGTCCAGCTCTGGTCTGAACTGGACAAAAGTGCAAACGGCCGACGGCGACATGTCTGGCAACTATGCAGAAGTAAACGAAATCGTCAACATGCTCAGTTCGACTCGCAAGAAATTTCTTGCCGACCAACAACAGTTCTGGACGATGCGAGACCACACCCTGCTATGTTTCCGAATCGACGACCACGGCGACACTTCGAGTGCCTACGAGGTAACGCTCGACAATGGTTCAGGCAAAAAACTCATCCAGACCGTTAGCGACTATTTCTTTGCAAACCTGCCCCTGCAGGAAGACCCCTACGAGATAAAAGTCTATAAGGTAGGCGAGCCAGAGAAATTCTATAGATTCCGCTACTTCATCAAAGGCTGGAACGACGACAATCTATATATCTTCCAACTCGACCAGAAGCGACAGGCCGAAAACCTGCCATATACGTTGGAGTGCGTTACTGGCAGCATGAACGAGGAAGGCGATATGGAGCGCGACACAACTCGTTTGGAACTGCAGGCAAAATCCTTCCAAAGCTTCTACGTGCCTGAGGGTAAAGACCTGCTCGACGTGATTCTCGAAAATAAAGGCAACAAGTTGCGCATCAACAAAAAGAAGCTTCACCCAGGCATCGACCTGAATGACCGCTTCAGATACATGGAACTATCCACAGGATTCTACCTGGACAAGCACGAGAACCGCGAGTTCATGAACTTCAACTGGCTGGGAACAGGACTCTACGAGAAATACGACACCCTCTACCTTAACTTATGGAACGACCATAGCCGCCAGCTGACAAGCGGCAAGTTCAACGTCGAAAGCGTCGACGAGAAAGGCTATCCCACAGGCAACACAGCAGTAAAATACCTTGGTTACGACAAGAAAATCGGCTCTCATAAGATTCTTACCATGGGACAGCCGGCATACGTCGAGATAATCGTAAACGGCTACCTGCCCGTCGTATACAAGTATGCAGGTCCAGCCGACCCTGAAACAGGTATCGTCAGCGAAGATCGATGTTCAGTCGACCTAACGTTGCGTTCTGGACAGGTGAATAAAAAAGGCTTGACTTTCAGCAGTCAGCACTTCCTCAACCTCAACGACGACAAGACCGTAGTAGTGCGTGGTGGCAAAGACCATGTGCTCTGCAGCATCGACGAGATTGACCTTGCCGCAAAGATTGAAGCAGATACGGTACACTATCAGGAAGACTGCGGCCAGAAGTATCCCAAGCTCCTGGATAACAAATCGATAGAACGCTATGCAAAGCTGCGTCTTGCTTTCTCACGGCCAAAGGGTGACACCACAGAAGACTGCACTCTCATGGCCACCAACCTTGAAGATAAAAGCGTTCGCGAAGCGACCCAAAAAGAGACGCTCGTCCTTAGCAGCAGCGTCTACAAGTCGTTCACTTATGATTATTTCTATGTTGATTTCAACCTGCTCGACGTCGTTCCGCTTAATAGCGTTTGCAAGCTGAATCTCACATCTGGCAGCATGTCCTTCTCCGAGTTCCCCTTCTTTCATAACTTTGTTTTTGACCGCGACAAAGGCAGAGAAGATACAGAGAAGGAGATTGACAACAAATACGTGACCGATAACGAGGACAACATCAACGACGCAAGTGGGAGCAGCGGCTTCGACATGAAGATAGCTCCAGACTTCAAGTTCTCGTTCAAGCCCGTAACCGTGAAGACTTCCTTCGGCTACGACTTCCGAAAGAGCCTCTGGGACTTGAAGGTAAACATCACCTATAATGGCGGCGAACGAGAACTACCTGATGAAGACAAACTGGCTCGCCAGGAACTCAAGGCTGCTGAGAATTATGAATACACCTCGCTGAAAGGCGATGATGTCAAGGTGCGTCCTGTAGGCAGCGATAAAGGACTCAGTGGATGGATTTACGAGGATATCGACGACATCTTCGACTTCAGCTCAAAACGCATCGGCGAGGGATGGTTCGGCGGAGCCACGTTCAACTTCAAAATGCCCACCACTGACCTGTCGCGCTTCCAGATTGCTAAAGCCTCAGGACAGATTGGCTACGGCGTCGGCATCTTCTGGGACAACGTAGCACGCGATGCCCGATTCGAAAAACTTGCCAACGTTCTTAGCGACTTCAAGAACTTCGTCTCGCTCACGGCATTCGCCCAAGCCTCGCTTCAGATGGACTTCGGCATCAAGTCTTATATAGATAACGTGAAAGAATCCATGTCTGGTACCAACATGGGCTACTTCGCTCATTTCAGCGGCAAAGTATCAGCTGGGGCATCACTTGACCTCTTCACCCCCAAGGAAATTAAGGTTTTTGGACATAAATTAAGCCTCTCTTCATGGTTCAACTTCCATGCTGGTTTGCGCTTTGGTGCTAAATTAGGTATACAGTTTGGTGTAGAAGGACCGTTTGCCAACTACGCTCCTGGCGTGGGATTCCGCTCCATTCTGCTCGTTGTAGGTCAAGCCCATGCCCATCTGAAGACACCACTCTTCCGTTGGTCTGGTAGCGGACAGGTTCACTTCGGCTTTGAGGATCTGAAGCCAGACGAAGCCTACAACCCATTCCATCGAGACTTCCCCTATTGGATTGAGAAGAGCGACGTCAAGCAAATGGCAATAGCATATCGTCCGTTGAAAGCTCCTGAAAGCAGCGAGGAAATAGGCGAGGCGCTGGTGACAGATGTCGCCTTGGATGCCAACCCACACTATCTTGACGGCGATCACGTGGTCTACAACGACTTGCGCTCAGCTTCTGACTACAACGACGACCGTGTGGCATTGCTCAACACCAGCGACAGCACGACAGAAACTCTCTCCACAGAAGGACTGACTGCTAGCAACCACATGCGCTCAAAGCGTGGCGAGCACGAAATTGTGGTCTTCGAGCAGTTCGCCAATCCTGTTGCCGATGGAGATGTCGACAACGACCATCTGCTCATAAGCAGCAACCAATTGCAGATGCATAGCGTCATCAAGTCCTCCGTACGCAATGGCAATAGCGAATGGCAACATTACGACGTGACCAGCGATGATGGTCTGGCAGACCTGAAGCCTATAGTCACCATCCAAGAGGACGGCAAGGCTGCTTGCGTCTATCAGCATGGCCGCTTCATTGCTGCTGACGAGACGGTATCGATGGATTCTGTCACCAACCAAGCTTTTGAAGGTCAACTCATGCTGCGCACGTATGAAAACGGTCAATGGAGTGCTCCAACACCACTCTACTTCGATATAGACCGTGAGCATTTCATCACGCATTACGACCTGCTTATGCGAGACGATACCGTACTCGTAGCTGCTAACCTGATCTCTGAAGACATGGAGAATTTCGTCACGCGCTATGCCTCAAAGCACATCAGCTCGTCGCAAGTCAACTATGTTGATGACAATATCCAAGCGAAGCACTTCATGATGCATCGTGTGGGCAGAAATGCCGTCATCGCCATGCTTTACGAGAAGAGCGACTCCATCCGAGAGATATACGTAAAGACGCTTGACATGAACGGAAATGGAGACGGACGGCAAGGCTGTGACCTTGGCGTAGGTGTTCGAATGCCGGGCAAGATGAAAATCGTCTGTGATCGCGATGCAGAAAGCCTAAGTGACTTCGCCCTATTATGGACAGAACAAGGGAGCGTATATCGTGGCGAGGATGGCAGCAAACGCAGTTTCTCGGACATACGCACCATGCTTAATGCCTCGCGCATTCACCTTGGAAGCACTCTCCAACTCTCTGACCCCATTACGCTTGGCTGCGAGCGCGATAGCCTTGTCATGACGGACTTCGACGGATTCTTGGACGACAGTCACATCAGCGTGGTCTATACGCTTGCTGACATCAAAACCGCCTCTGGCGTCATCATGACAAACAGCAAGGACTTCTGCAACAACTTCGAGTCGGAAGTGTCTTATGCTAAGACTGCCCTTTTAGGAAGCAGTTCCCTGCCCATCAATGTAAGGATTCGCAATACTGGAACGTCGGCCATTCAAGCTGTCAACGTAACAGTCAATGGCGAGCTTTTCAACATAGAGGATGCCTATGTGGCTCCACAGAAAACGCGCGACTTCGTTGTTCTGTATCCGATTGACGAGAACTTCAACGGTTACATCTCCAGTTCTGTTGACGTTGAATTCAACAACATCTTTAGGGCTCAGCATCATCCACGCTTCAAATCGAAGAACAACACTCGTCAGAAGCTCCAGATGAATCGGACACGCATCACCCTGTCCGATATCGAATGTAATGTTGTAAGCCGTAGCATCGAGAATGGTGTGAACAAGTTCGTTGTCGAACTGATTGACCATGGCAGTTCCCTTGAAGATATGGGTGTGCTTGTTGGCATCTATCCTCATCCCTCTGTAGCCATGCCTATAAACGAAGAAGCCGAAGTCACGGTCAAGGGCAACGAGTTTGTGAAGATGGGTAATGTACGCAAGGCTTATGTCACGTTGAGTATCAGCAACATTACTGAGCCAATAGAGGCATACATCAACTGCCACGTCTTCGACACCAACTATGAGGAAGGCAGCCTGGCTCTCTCGCATATCCACAACCTGCATGGCGAGGCAAATCCCACTTACGTTTACCTCTTCCCTGATAAAGACCCGACGAAGATTGTGCGTCCTCGAATCGATGAAGCATTCAATAGTCATCGCATAAAAATCAGTGAGCAGGAGAAGGGTGTCACCCTTAACGGTCTAAAGGCTAATGAGACGGTTCGCATCTTCAGTGCCGATGGCATACCCGTTTTCTCGAAGAAGGCCACATCTACCACTCTCTTTGTGCCTTTGAGGCAGCACGCAGTTTATCTGCTCAGTGCCGACAACGAAGTGTTTAAGTTCAGTTTTTGAGTAAAGAGTTATTGAGTCATGAATAACATCCGAAAATATCTAATGTGTCTTGTGGGGCTTCTTGCCTCATCGAGCATCTTTGCCGACGATGCTACACCAGCAGAGTTTGCCAACTATCCTACGTGGTACGACTATCGCGACCAGTCTTTCAGCATTGAGGGGAAGGGGTCGTTCTCGAATCCGATTGTCATCAACACAGCGGAACAGCTCGCACAACTCGCCTATCTCTATAACACTACAGACCCTCGCGAGAATGTGAATAGCGGATGGGAGGAGAAGGTAGTCATCCTGGGGAGCGACATCAACCTGGAGAAGACTGTGAACGGGAAACGCGTGCAATGGATTCCCATCGGATATGGTAATGTGAGATTCGCAGGTGCCGTCTTGGGAATTGACCCTCGAGACGAGCAGTTCGGCACTCCGCAGCGACACAAAGTGTCGGGCATGTATATCAGCCTCTCCGCCGACGATTTGGCAAGCAGTGGAACCAGCAGTAGCAAAACATTCGGACTATTCAGCGCCACGAATGGGTATATAGGCTATCTCGACATCGTCGATGCAGACATATCGGTCGATTACTCATCTAAAGAAGGCAGCTGTCAGGTAGGTATCCTGTGTGGACGCGACAATGCGGGGCAGGAAGCCACCCAGACTATTCCCGTGGATAATGCTTCGAGCAAGACCTTCAAGGTCGCTTACGAGAGTATCTCCACAAGTGGTAAGATAAAGGTTATCGGAAACAGAGGTGAAAACAACCATTTCAGTGTGGGAGGCATTGCCGGGCATGTCCAACATCACGGCATTATACACTCCTCGGCGTCGGTCATCATCAATGCAACGGATTGCAAATATGTGGGCGGCATTTGCGCTAATGCAGGCGAAGGAGGCGGTCGGGAATACTTCGTTCCTACCACCATTCTCGACTGCACCGCTTCTGTCACCATCAACAGCAATTACACGAAGGGGGACTACAGTTATGTTGGAGGCATTTGCTCTTGGCTGGAAAAGGCAAGAGATAGTGGGGACATACCCACCAACAGCATCGTGTCGAGCTCGTCGATGGGTTCCATCACGACTGCCGGCTCAACCTATGTGGGAGGCATTTGCGGCTATGTCCAGGACAACTGCCATTTGAGGGGTTGCGCCAGCACGGCCACCCTGATTGGGGGCGAACACCTCGGCGGCATCGTGGGATACAAGCAGGATAACTCCTACGACATTGAAAACCTTATCGCCATCGACTGCTGCGCTTTCAGCGGGCATATCGACGGCAGTCAGAGCCAATATGCGGGTGGCATTTGCGGCTACAATGCGGAGGGTACGGACTTGCAGATAAACTCTTGTCTCTTTGCCGGAACGATGATGACGGAGGGCGCCGCACATGTTGCCGCTACCGTTGCCTTCACCCCAAAGCCCGAGGAGAATGTTGGCGGATGCTACTATGATGCCTCGCTTTTCAACGGACATCCTGTTGGCGATGAAGTCAGACATGCCAGCGTCAGGGGAGTGACTACGGCAGATTTAACATCTGGCAAATCTGCTACCACTTCGATGCTCAACGACGATGATACTGCGGAGAATGCCTTTGTGCTGAAGGCTGGATACTACCCCATGCTCGTCAGCAACACTCCTAATACTGTCTATTACAATGGCTCTACGCTGCCAGTTCCTCTTTCTGCAACTGCTGAACCGCAGCCTTCCACTCTGTTCCTCTCCGGTGCTTGGCTTTGCTCTGTTCCTGTCATCATTCCTCAAGGCGATACGGCTTACGACCTTGTGACGCAAGTGACTGCATCGAGCAAGAATGCGACTTGGGAGGAGCAAGACCGTACTGTCAAGGTTAGCAGCAAGGTTGCTTACGAGAATCTGCCTTGCATCACGATTAGCAACGATACGGCCTATGCCGCTTCCAATGGCACCTTCATGGCGACGCTGAGTGTGAAGCCTGATCGTCCCCAATCTATTTGGGATCGTCCATTGCCTATCAGCGGAACCAAGCAGCTGCAGTTCATATCTAATGTGGATCAGGTGTGGGATGGCACTATCGGAACAAGTTTTGCTGCAGGTTCAGGTCTCAAGGAAGACCCCTACATCATCAAGAACGGAGCACAGCTAGCCTATGCCGTTTTGCACAATACGGAGGGGAAGTGGTACAAGCAGATTTGCGACATCACTTTGAATAAGGATTTGCTCAACGACGAAGGAACGCTGGATATCTTCGACCACAACCCCATATACTGGTTCGACAATCCCTACGCAAGCGATAGTCCTTGGGGGGACAGCAACAATATCCTGTGGAAAGCTCAATACGATGGCGACGGACATTTCATTAAGGGCGCTCGCATCTACAGAAGCGGGCTTGGGCTTTTCGGAAATGTGGCAGAATCAGGTGCCATCACCAATCTTGGCATAGTCGATTCTTCTGCTCCCATGCGCTCCGGCCTTTTTGCAGGATACGTGGATGGCTCCATCACCAATTGCATTGCTCAGGGCGCGATAGGTTCCTTGCATCAGCCCGATACTGACTACTACAAGAACTATTCTGGCGGCTTTGCTTCCATTGTGGGAAAGACGAATCCGAATGCAGTCATCGAGGATTGCATCAGTTCTGCCTTCACTCCGTTCTTCTTCGACGACGTGACGCCCTTCGTCAGCATCTCTTCTGAGAATCGTGGCAAGGTGAGGAATTGCCTGGCCGTAGTGCCTATGATTTATGCCAACGAGAACCTCCAGCCTGCCGGAATCACGGCTTCTGGAAAGAGCTACATCGAGAGTTGCTACTGGTTGAAGGGCTACGAGGAGGTGAACTCTGGCTATACGCTCGAGGAGATTTGCTCTGCTCTCAGGAGTCGCAACCGCTGGAAGATATTCAACGGCTATCTGCCTACATTGAAGTCATTCGCAGAAACCGATATGGCAAAACTACTCATGGTGCCTTTCCGCACTGATGAAGACTACAGTTACAACCCCTCCTATGGTTCTGACAATTATCTCATGGGATTTGGCAAACAGTTGCTTTTCGAACCTGGCTCTGCGACTTGGACTTCTACAGACGAAAACAACCGTTATCTGGAAGCCGATGCCGACATGGGAGTCATCGTGCCTGTCAGCGCCAGCTTCGTTCCCAGCGACATTTCCCCCACTCCTGAGCTCGCGAGAATAAGGAGAATTTCAGGCCTGTATTTCATCAACGGTGTCTTGGGCAAGTTCCACCATCTCATTCCTGTTCGCACCAGAAGGGGCATTGTCAATGCCGGCTTCACCTTCGTCGATCCCAACGCTCGTCAGGCTTGTCTGGATGCTTTCGACAGAAACAACGATGGTGTTCTCACGCTTGCCGAACTGAAGGCAGTCACCAACGAACAGACGCTCGACGCCTTCCAGACCTCTACTGCAAAGCAGATAGTTCAGTTCCCTGAGTTCCGCTTCTTCAAGGCTGTCACTGAACTCTCCTCCCAACTCAACGGCTTGTCCAACCTGACGAAGATTTCACTTCCCTATGCTCTGGAGCAGCTGGGGAGCGATGCCTTCCTTGGATGCACGAGCCTCACGGATGTCACCATTCCTGCGAAAGTGGACGAGGTGAAGCCCCATCCCTTCTACGGCTCTTCTGTGGAGAACGTTCATATCGATCCTTTCAACGAGAACTATGTGTCGCGCGACGGCATTCTCTTCGACGCCAACGATGTGCTCATCGCCTATCCTAACGGACGCACAGGCGAGGAAGCTGTCCTGACCGGCACAATCAGCGAGTTTGCCAAGGGAGCCGTCTATAAAATCGACGACCTGAAGCGCATCTACTTCGAGACGGAAGACTACGAAACGGTGCCCTATCTGAACTACGACGGCATTGTCTCCACAGACGGAGAGCTCCTCGATGTCTATGTCAGCGACGCCACCTATGGCAGCGTTCTGATGGAGGGCTACTACAACGACGGCTCGTGGGACGAGTATATCGACGCTGGCAAACTGCACTGCTACTACCCCCTGAAGATAGGCTCCGCCAAGGTCTCCACCATGTATATCGGCTTCGACACAGAGCTGCCTGCGGGCCTTACGCCCTACATCGTCAGGAAAGCCAACGACAACACCGCTTCTGGCGAGGAAGGCGACGAGCAGAATACGGCCTACCTGCGCAAGATGAGCCGCAAGGTGCCCAACCGCTCGCCTGTCGTCATCTTTGCAGAGGAGCCTGGCACCTATCGCCTGGAGCCTATTGCCGAGGAACTGGAGCCATGGAAGATGTACGAGAACCTGCTCAACGGCGTGGGACGCGACGGCATGCGCGTCAATCAAGGCGACTCAGACCGTGGCAGCATCCTCACGCTGGGACGCAACAGTAGCGGCAATCTCGGCTTCTTCTACTACAAGGGAGAACGCATCGCACCCTATCGCGCTTACCTGACGCACAACGAGGTGGATAGCGGAGCAAAATATTACATCATGTACGACAACGACGACGACGAGACAGGCATCGGCTGCGTTCAACTCTTGAGCCAGGAGAACGAAGGGAAATGGTACTCGCTCGACGGTCGTCTGCTGCCAGGCAGACCTGCTGCGAAAGGCATCTACATCGTGGGCGGCAAGAAAGTTCTGGTCAAGTAAGCAGAAGGCAAAATGGAAAAACAAAACAAGAAGATAGGCATTCTCACCTTTTGGTACGGCAATTCCAACTATGGCCAGATTCTGCAATGTTTTGCCCTGCAACATTTTCTGAGGAGGCAAGGCTACGACGCCTACCTGATTCGCTTCATAGGTTATGGCGAGAGCAGGTTTCGGAAGTTCGTCAAGGCCTGCCTGCCTTTTCTGTGCGCAAAACCCGACAAGTTCGACAGAATGCGCCACTTCGAGGCCTTCCGAAAGGAGCATCTGCAGATGAGCCCACTCTACACCTCCCTCGCCCAAATACAGCAGAATCCGCCTAAAGCAGAAGCCTACATCGCTGGCTCCGACCAAATCTGGATGCAGTCGCTCGACAATCCGCAGCAACGAGCCTACTTCCTCGACTTTGGAGACGAGCGTACCAAGCGCATCGCCTATGCAGCCAGTTTCGGCATAGAGAGCTATCCCGAATCGCATCGCGAATTGCTGGGGCAGCAGCTCCAACGGTTCAATGCAATCTCTTGCCGAGAACGCTCCGGCATCGACATCTGCAAGCAGGTTGGCGCAGAAGCGACAAGAGTGCTCGACCCTACCCTGCTGCTCACACGCGAAGACTATCTTAACCTTAACCCTAACCTTAACCCTGACGAAAACTCTTCGCTCTTCATCTATAGTTTGAACATCAGTTCGGCCGAGGACATCCGCTGGAATGAACTGCGCGAAACCATCGACGGGAAAGTTGTCGTCACCCCAGCCGCAGGCTACAACGAGAGCGCAGAACTCTTCGGCAGCGATGTGGAATACCTCTATGCCACGCCTTGGCAATGGGTTACGCAGATAGCCTCTGCAGGGCTTGTCGTCACGACATCCTTCCACGGCATCGCCTTCAGCATCCTCATGCACACGCCCTTCGTCTATGTCCCCCTGAAGGGCACCTTCGCCAAGGCAAACAACCGCATCCTCGACCTCCTGCGCGACCTTCATCTCGAGGACAGAACCCTCTCGGAGCAAACCACTTACGGCGAAATCATCGCCCGTCCCATCGACTGGAAGACCGTCGATGATGTCCTGAACGAGAAGCGCAAGGAGAGCATCGAGTTCCTAGAGAAAGCACTAGGCGTCCCCCTCCATACCTAGGGGAGTCAGAAGGGGTCTCTTCTCTAGTGACGTTTTAAACGTCACGTTTGACGTTGGCCGACATCGCATTTGACGTTTTGCAAACATCACGTGTGAAAATCCGAGTTTACCCTGCAGTTGTTCCCTCATCTTTCACGTTGCAAGTCTGCGATTTAGCGAAAGGAGAATCGAGCTCGTTTGAATTCTCCCGAGTGTAAGCAGGCTCGTGGTAATTTAATCGGTGTAGAATTCATGTGGGAGCATATTCCGGCCCGTCTGGCTGACAATTCGGCGAATCACCTTCCACTCATATCTTCCATCACACCGATGGGAACGATGACGAGGAACATGATCAACACGAGGAGCAGGATAGTAAGCAGCCAGCCTGCCAGACATAGCAGGGCGCTCTTCCACCACTTGATGCCCGTAAGCTGGCGGTAGAGGATGATGATGTAGGCGAAGGTGATGGCGTAGAAAACACTGGAGAGGAAATCCTCGCTGTCCGGAATGAGGCACACGGGAAGCATCAGGATGGAGAGGCCAAGCGAAATGCACGAATGGTACAACTGCGTGTAGAACTGCTCGATGTGGTTCAGGGCAAATGCCTCCCCGTCCTGACGCTCCACCTTGCACTTGCGGAACACCCATCTGTAGGGCACTACGGAGAGGAGCGCGACGGCGATGGTGCCGTAGAGCTTGTTGGATGTGATTTTTGTGACCTGCTCCAGAATGAAGTCGACGGAGGCGTACTTCGAAGGCTCGACATCGGTCTGGAAGTCGAGGGTGGTCATGTCGTCGAAGAAGGAACCCGAGACGCCCAAGACGTACGAGATGACGGCGTAGGCCGTGAGCAGATAGACATACAACTGCAGGGGATGGTAGTAGCGCATACGCTTGCCCACCAGATAGTTGCGCGCCATGATGCCAGGGCGGACGAAGAGGTCGCGACAGGAACGGACAAACCGGTTGTCGCCCCCCAAGAAGGGCGCTATCGAGTTCTTCATCATCTCGCTCAGACGCAACCGTTTGGTTTTCGCGCTCTGACCGCAATGCGGACAGAAATTGCCCTTGTACCTGTTTCCGCAGTTAAGACAGATCATCTACCTTTTTCATTTTTTCATTCTTTCATTTTCCATCCTCTAATGCACCACTTTTCTCCCGTCGATGACATAGATGCCGCGAGGCAGATTCTGCAAGGCTTGCTCGGCTGGGACGCCCCTGCGCACGCAAATGCCACCTACGGAATAGACATCCACGCACGAAGGCGAGGACTCTACCATCTCGATGGCGTCAGGATCGACAGGCGACAGGTCGTCGTTGTCCGTCAGATACATCTGATCCACATTGATCGAGCCACTGCCGTTGCCCCAGAATGCCACGATGTGGATGTTCTTCAGGTCGAGCGGCTGACCCTCCTTGCTGCCAGAGGTGTACTTCGCCTCGCGAAGCTTGAGCACGATGCGACGGCTGGAGCCGAAACTGCCTGAAGAGGGCGTTGCACAACAGTCGCTCCAGATACTGTTGGCAGTAAAGATGTTCAGGTGCGCGTCGCAAGTCTGAGCCTGCTTGAGCCTGATAACCAGGTACTTATACTCGCTCCAATCCGCTCCGTCGGTATATTGCCATCCCATCTGCCCGTATTGGCTGGGCGAGAAGCGACGCAAGCGCTCGTTGTAGGTGCCCTGTCCGAAGAACGAGGTGTTGATGAACTCGGATGCAAAGGGGAAGAAGGTGGAGCGAACGGTGAAGGTCTTCGTCAGGACATTGCCTAAGGGGTCTTTGTAGGTCGCCTCCACAGTAGCGCTTCCTTCCCTCAAGCCTCGCATGCGTCCGTGCTCGATGCTCACGGCATAGTCGTTGCTAAGCGTGTATTTCGCCATTGCCGCCACGTCCTCGGTGTGTCCGTCCAGGAAGACGGCCTTCAGGTTGAGGGGCGTGTTGCCACCTGCCAGAATCTCGATGTCGTCCTTCTCCAGCACAAGCGATTCGGCTGTGAGCATCTCGCGATTGTAGCCGGCAAAGGTGTCTGGGAAGAAAGTGGATTCGGAGAACTCCTTCTCCGTCGAGAACCAGTCGAAATCGGCATATCCCTCGCTCCCCTCCTGCGTGGCGTAACAGAAGAGTCCGAAGCGTGCGCCTACGAAGACGGTCAGGCTGAAGCCGAGCGACGTCTCGCCTCCGATGGGGAGGTAGTTCTCGTTGTCGAGCGAATAGTAGAACTTCGTCTTGCTCGTAGCGTAGGAAACGGTGGCGCGCAGATAGACGATACTGTCGATGCTGACCGCCTCCACCTGCTCGGCAGGCGTGAAATCGCTATGAACGCGAAGCGTGTCCTGCCGCCAGACGAGTTGCTTCTGTCCGTCCTGAACGCGAACTGCAAGCATGGCGTAGGGGTCTTGGAAGATGGAGATGCCAGCATAGTCGCCCTCCTGCAGGTTCGAGACATCGAGGCGAACTGTGCCTTGCGAAGCGGAATTCTCGAAGGCGAAGATGCGCTGAGTCAACATGTTGCGAGCTTGCGTGAGGCGTGTGACAGGCTCAGAAGTCTTCAACCGCATCCATCCCTGACGCTCGAAAAGCGTCCAAGCCGCATCGTCAGGATTGTGATTCCATTGCCACTGCATTCCGAGGGGGAAGTTGCGAAAATTGTCGTTTGTGGGCAAGGGCTCGCGCTTCGTAGCGCCATTCGTGGAGGGCTTCTTCGTCGTTTCGTAAGGCGTGCCGTTGTTGCCCACGACGGGCCAGTTGTTCGTCCACTTCACGGGCTGCAGGTTGGGGAAGCGCCCCAGACAACCCACATCTTGCTGCATGATGGTCCACCACTCCCCTGTCGAGGTCTCGATGAGCGCGCCCTGATGAATGGTGTTGGGCTTTCCTCCGATGGTCTTCTCCACGAGCATCTTCTCCTCGTAAGGGCCGAAAATGTTCTGCGAACGGAACACGACTTGACCGCTCGGCCAGCCTCCATAGGTGGCGTAGATGTAGTAGTAGTCGCCTATCTTATAGAGATGGCAGCCCTCGAGGCCAGAGTTCTCGCGCGTCAGGACAGTCTTTTCTTGCTTGAAGTTGAACTGCTCGTCAAGTTCGCAAATCTTGATTTCGTTGATGCCACAAGCCACATAGACTTTCCCGCCATCGAAGAGCATGCCTGGATCGTAATAGATGCGCGAAAGCTTCTTCATCTCCCATACATCTTCAGGATCAGTTGTGGAGAGCACATATCCGCCAGCATCGTTGCCGTTGACGAGAATATAGAAAGTGCCGTCGTGATAAGTCATGGAGCACGCCCACATTCCTGCCGCATATGCATTCTTGTCGTTCAAGAGACTGTAACGGTCAGAAGCGGAAAGCTGCGTCAGGGGTTGAGCGCAATACTCCCAATTCACCAAGTCCTTGGACTTCAAGATGGTAGCTCCAGGGAAGTGATGCATGGTTGTGGACACCATATAGAAGGTATCGCCCACGCGAATCACATCCGGATCGGGGAAGTCGGCCATGATGACAGGGTTCTTGTACTTGCCATTCCCCAAGTCGCTCAGGGAAACGTTCTTGTAGTTGGGATGCGCCCAATCCGTCTCGTAGAACTCAGCATACCAATCCATACAAGCCTTTCCGCAAGCTTCCTCGAGACCTCCAAAGGCAGGCACCACCCTTCCCGTCTGCAACAAGGTGTCGCGATCGATGAGGCAACCCGTTCCAGAAAGTGTCATCGAGATGTTGCCATAATGATCCAGACAGGCCTTGAAAGCCTTGCCCCACTTCGAGGTCGAACCAGTCGACCAAGTTCCGTAGTTGGGCTCCACCCACTCTCCATGCTCGTTGTAATGGCCCTCGCCAGGCTTCTTCGGACTCCAGTCAACCTCAGTAATGATGATGGGAGCGAAATCGACGACGGGCACTTGCGCGTGGAACTGATTTATCTTGCTTTGAGGATCTGGATGACTGTCGCTACAACCGTACCAACCAGTATAATCGTGCACGGCATAGCCAATGTCAGGACCTTCGATGGGATAGGACGCATAGCTGGTGTAGTTGGCTTGCCAACCAGTTCCAGGCGCCCAAATGATGCCTGTAAAGCCGTTCTGTCGAATCTTGTTGACGATAGGTTGGAAGAAGTCGTGCAAGGCAGCAGGATCGTCCTCGCCGTTCGCGTTCTTCAGCGAAACAGGCTCGTTCGCAAGCTCTATGCTGATCTGTCCTGCATATTTCTTCACAGAGTCGTTGCTCGAGACGATGTCCCAAACCGTCATGAGGTACTGGTTGTAGTAGTCGCCCACCTTCAAGTCGCCAGGACAAACGCCTGGAGGACGCATCACGACATACATGCCATGGTTCATGGCATCCTTGGCGAGGGGGAAGAACAGGTTCTTCATGAAGGTCCTCAAACGGTTGGGGTTGAACTTCTTGATGTTAGCTTCGCCTCCGATGCCGTCAGGCTGGTCGCTCGCAGCTGCATAGGTGTATGTATCCGAAGGGTCGTTCGTCCAGCAACAATCCAGATGCAGACGAAAGACATCGCACTTCGCTTTCTCCAAACCCGTGAAAAGCTTCTTGAAATAAGCCCTGCACTTGGTCGCTCCATTCGTGTCGTAATTTACGGCAGCCTGTCCGTTTTCAGACCAAGGCTTCCCCCATTGGTAGTCATTGAAGTACATGTTGGGCGTATCCATCACGCCATGCAAAACCACATGATTGCCATGCGTATCGACCACCCAACGCCCATCCACATGAAGCGACGGCAAGGGTTTCTGAAGTTGAGCTTGAGCCGAAACTGCAACGGCCAAGCAAACGAGCAATAAAAATACCAGTTTTTTCATGTTAAAAGATTTTTTCCGCACAAAGTTACTAAAAGATTTCCATTATTTCCCCTGCTTTTCCCAAAAACTTCGGAATGGTTCGACTTTTTTGTTTTCACTCAACTCTGCAAGAGGTTCAGTCCTGCCCAATTTTACGCTCCCAGCGACGTTTGCAATTAAATAGTGTTACGTTGGCAATTAACTAGTGCGACGTTTGCAATTAAATAGTGTTACGTTGGCAATTAACTAGTGCGACGTTGGCAATTAACTAGTGCGACGTTGGCAATTAACTAGTGCGACGTTGGCAATTAACTAGTGCGACGTTGGCAAACTACCTTAGGCAAGTTGTCATTCTATCCATGCTTCGATTTGATTTGGTTTGATAAGGAACTTGACTTCATTGCCCGCAAACTCGAAGGCATAGACGCGCTCCGCATCGTCATGATAGTGGGGACGGGGGTCGGAAAGCAGAATCTCCTTGAGAGCCTCGAGATGCTCCGCATCGAAGGCTGACATGAGTTTCGAGTTGAAAATGAATCGTTTGGAGTCAGTCGAATGCTCAGAGCCATGAGTCTGTTCCGTGAAGCCACCAGTCGCTTCAGGATGACTGTCAGTAAAGGCGAGGTAAGGCTTGATGTCGAAGATAGGCGTCCCATCCATAAGGTCAGCGCCTTCCACCTCAATCACAGGTCCCTCCGAAGTGTGCAGCTCGATGCCAAGAATGCGCACAGAAGAGAGGCCTATATTGTTCGGCCTGAACGGACTTCTCGTAGCAAAGACACCCATCCGACGATTGCCTCCAAGCCGAGGAGGACGAACTGTAGGCTGCCACTTCGTACCCTCACGTCGCGCTTCGCTGAAGTCCCAAAGAAGCCAGATGTGGCTGAACCCCTCCAATCCCCTCAAAGCCTCAGGATCGCGATACTCAGGCTCGAAGACAATCCTGCCCTTCAACCCCTTGACAAGTCCGCTCTGACGCGGCACGCCAAACTTAGTAGGGAAATCCGTCTCGATATGAGCAATAGGTTTCAGTTCCATTTTCTGAATTCTCTATAGTAAAGCAATCCGGCTGTTGTCAAGCCGAAAGGAAACGCCATCCAAACTCCCACGAGCCCCCAACTGCAGATGAAGCCAAAGATGTAGCCTAAAGGCAACGAGATGACGATGTAAGCCACAAAAGCTATCCACACCATAGCCTTCACACGAGCCATCCCTCGAAGCGCGTTGGCATAGGTACTCTGCAAGGCATCGCCAAACTGGAAGATGAGGAAAGGAATGGTTATCAACGCTACGAGCGCAACAACCTCGATGTTGTTCGTGAAGAGCAAGCCCACTTTGTCGCGCAACAGGAACAACGGAAGGCCCTCGCAAAAGGCAATGAGCCAGCAAAGATGAAGACCAGAAGCCGCAACTTTGCGCGTCTGCTCAATCTCGCCAGCACCTCGATAATAGCTCACCCTCACTGCCACGGCTGCCGAAAGACCGTAATAGAGCATGAAGAAGAACTGGCTGATGGTTATCATGACTTGATGAGCCGCCAACGCCGTCGCTCCAATCCAGCCAATATAAATCGCGCTGAAACTGAACGAGGCTGCTTCCATTGCCAATTGTAAAGCAACGGGCCATCCCATCCGATGCAGCTCAACTTGGTCTGCCTTCGTAATACGGCTTTCAGGGAAACCCTTGCGATAGAAGTCGTATCGCCGGCTAAGATGGAATACGCCTACCATCATCACCAATTGCAGTATTCGGCTCAACAAGGTAGCAATTCCTGCTCCAAACAAGCCCAACTCAGGCAAGCCCCAATGCCCGAAGATAAGCAACCAATTGCCAAAGATGTTGAGGACATTAGCGATGAGCATTATCCACATCGGCATCGAGGTATCTTGAATGCCGTCGCTGAACTGTTTGTAAGCATTGAACATCATCAACGGCAAAAGGCTGAGCAACAAGGTCAGCAAATAAGGTCGCATCAATGGCAAAAGTTCCGATGGCAAACCAAGCCAGGGAAGGCCAATCAGGAGCAAAGCTGCCAGAAAAATCATCAGCAATCCTATGCCAGAACAGGCAAAGATTCCGTTCTTGAGTTTTCCGGCAATGCATTGCACTCTACCTTCTCCTAACAAGGCGCCAACAACAGGTGTGAGTCCGTAGGAGAAACCCATGCCACCAATGACAAGCAGGCCAAGAATGTTGTTAACGAAACCTGAAGCGGCCAATTCGTTAGTGCCATAATGGCCCACCATAAGCGTATCGGCGAGGCCCATCACGATGGTGCTCAACTGCCCCAACATGATTGGTACGCCGATACGCAGAAGGTCGGTATAATGTGATGTCTTTACGCGAACCACTTTACATAACAGAAGTCCTGACGATGTGGCAACTTATCGTTCTTTGGGAACAAGCGATAGCAAACCTTGAAACTGCCCGCATTGTCTATGGTGTGGGAGCAAACGAAAGTGTATCTGTTGCCGTCGCGACCCCTAAGTTCGAAAGGAGCAACCTGATAGACGTGATCCTCGCCTTCCTTATCAGTCACGAGCGTAACAAGCTCAACTCCAATGGCATCGTCCAGACCTGCTTCATCAACCACAACCTCAATGTTGTACTTAGTACCAGCTTCGATGTTGCCGTTGTTAATGTCGTCGCTTCTGTTGATGCTCACCACGTTGACTGCATCCCAACGCTCTGCCACGGCTTCCTTCCAAAGAGCAATCTCCTTGGCAAGTTGACAACCATTGGCCTGCAATTGCTGCGAACGGTCGCGAAGCTTGTTGTAGAACCTGTCGTAGTAGTCGTCGAGCTGGCGCTTCATCGTGTAGTGAGGAGCTATCTGTGCAATCGAATTCTTAATAACCTTAATCCAGCCCTTCGAAAGGCCATTCTTGTCCTTGTCATAATACAAGGGCAGAATCTCGTTCTCCAAGAGAGAGTAAATGGTTGCGGCATCAAGACGATCCTGATACTCCTGGTTCTGATAAGTGCGCTGTTCAGTAAGTGCCCATCCGGCCCCTTCGCGATAGCCCTCAAGCCACCAACCGTCCTTCACACTAAGGTTGACCACACCATTCATTTCAGCCTTTTCGCCAGAAGTGCCGCTGGCTTCCATCGGACGAGTCGGCGTGTTCATCCAAATATCAACACCACTGACAAGACGACGGGCAAGCAGGAAGTCGTAGTCCTCCACGAAGATAATCTTTGCCTGGAACTCAGGACGCTGGCTAATCTCGTAAATCTTCTTGATGAGTCCCTGACCGGCTCCATCTGCAGGATGAGCCTTACCAGCAAACAGGAAGATGACAGGGCGCTCAGGATTGTTCACAATCTTGCTGAGACGCTCCAGGTCGGTGAAGAGCAAGTGAGCGCGCTTATAAGTAGCAAAGCGACGGCAGAAGCCGATGACCAAAGCATTGGGGTTGAAGCTCTCAATAAGCTTGACAACCCGCTGCGGATCGCCCTGATTCTTCAGCCAAGTTTCCTTGTACTGCTCAGCAACATACTTGAAGAGTTTCTTCTTCAGAGCCTGACGGGTTTCCCAGATTTCTTCGTCAGGGCAGTTGTAGATGCCATGCCAAATTTCTTCGTTTGATTGATCGCTGAGATGCTTCGCGTCGAAGTATTTGGCATAAACTTGACGCCACTCCGTTGCACACCAAGTTGGGAAGTGAACGCCGTTGGTAACATAACCAACATGGCTTTCCTCAGGATAATAGCCGTTCCAGATGTTGTTGAACATCTTCTTGCTGACTTCACCATGCAACCAGCTCACGCCATTGACTTCCTGACAAGTGTTGCAAGCGAAAGTACTCATGCAGAACTTCTCGTTGTGGTCATCAGGATTTGTGCGACCCATGCCGATGAATTCATCCCAACTGATGCCAAGCATCTGAGGATAGCCACTCATGTACTTGCCAAAGAGGTCTTCAGCGAAATAGTCGTGACCGGCTGGCACAGGTGTGTGAACAGTATAGAGGGAAGAAGCGCGAACTATCTCGAGTGCCTGATTGAATGTCAGACCTTCGTGAATATAGTCGCACAGACGTTGCAGGTTGCAAAGCGCAGCATGGCCCTCGTTGCAATGATATACGTCCTTCTTGATGCCAAGCTTCTTGAGCAGCAGCATGCCACCAATGCCGAGCAGAATCTCTTGTTTCAGACGGTTCTCCCAGTCGCCACCATAAAGGGCGTGAGTGATGGGCTTGTCGAACTCCGAGTTCATCTCGTTGTCTGTGTCCAAGAGGTAGAGCTTCACACGACCTACATTGACACGCCATACGTATGCATGCACATGATAGTTCATATAAGGAACGTCGATGACCATTGGAGTGCCATCCTCGTTCATCTGTTGCTCGATAGGCAGCGAACCGAAGTTCTGAGCCTCGTAGTTGGCAATCTGTTGCCCATCCATGGCCAGGCTTTGTGTAAAGTAGCCATAGCGATAGAGGAAGCCTACTGCACACATATCGACGTTGGAGTCGGATGCTTCCTTCACGTAGTCGCCAGCCAACATACCCAGACCGCCACTATAAATCTTCAGGGCAGAGTGGATGCCGTATTCCATACAGAAATAGGCAACTGATGGACGCTTATGATCTGGCTCGACATCCATGTATTTACGGAACAAAGCATAAACGTCGTTGATGCGCTTCATCAATTTCTTATCCTTAACAATCTCTTCTTTGCGGCTGAAACTCAGGCGCTCCAGAAGTGCTACAGGATTGTGCTTCACATTGCGATAGAGTTCTGGATCGAGGTCGCGGAACAGGTCGCGAGCTTCGTAGTTCCATACCCACCACATATTGTGAGCGAGTTCTTCTAGCTTACTGAGTTCGGCTGGAACACTACCTTTGACAATGATCGGCTTCCAGCTGGGCTGATTTGCATTACTTGCTTTAATCTTCATACTTATTTATATAGGTTATTTGATTGTTCTTTCTTTTGCTTTTTGCAGAGCGAAGTCGTAGGCTTCGTAGTAGTATGTAATAAAGTTTTTCCAAAGTGCTTTTTCAGAGAGCTTAGCGGCATTGAGACGCACCTTGTCGATGGTCTTCTTGTCGAAAGCGGAATAACGGGCAATGATGGCACTGAGTTGTTCTGCTACATCTTGAGCATTGTAGTCGTTTCGTGCGATTACTTCCACTCCGTCTTCCAGCTTGCTGTCGTGTCCGACACTTGTGCTTGCCCAAACGCCAAAGCCGCTGAGAGAGGTGGTGATGCAGGGAACATGGAAAGCGATTGCCTCGAGTGGCGTGTAGCCCCAAGGCTCATAGTAAGAGGGATAGGCTGCGAGGTCATCACCAATGAGGAGGTCGTAGTAAGGCATCTGGAAGATTCCGTCGTTACCATCAAGATAACAAGGAACGAAGATGACTTTCACACGACTTTGTTTGTCGTTCTTCATGCCATGAGAACGCAGGAAATTGAGTACAGGATCGTTCCAAGGTTCATGAAGATTATGGGTGATGACGGGATCGGGCAACGGTTCAGTATATGTCCAACCCAGTTTGAGGCGCTCTTGCAGGTCAGTACGAGGGCTCTCCACCCAAGCAGGGACCTGAATGAGCATAAGGACAGGGCGTTGCAAATCGCTGTCGTAGAGGCTTCGATAGGCTGCTTCGAGGAAGACATCGATACCTTTGTTGCGATATTCATAGCGACCACTCGTAGCAACGATGAGTGTATCGTCCGCAAGTTCAGCACCAGTCAAAGCATTCGCAACTTTCAGAATCTTTGCTCTTGCCTCTTTGCGACGTTTTGTAAAGGCTGGGCCAGCAGGAACGAAGTCTGCTTCAAAGCCGTTTGGCAAGATGACATCAGGCTGTTTATCAAGCAGTTCTGCGCACTCTCGACCAGTCACATCGCTGACTGTCGTGAAGCAATCGACATTGTGAGCCGTCTGCCTTTCGACGCTGTGCTTTGCGACCACATTGAGTTCTGCAGCCATTTGAGAGCCGTTGTAAGCCCAAAGGTAGTCGTAGAGTGGCTTGTTGTTGCCTGCGATGCTTCGGCCAATGCTTGTGGCATGAGTAGTGAAGATGGTGGCAATCTCAGGCACATGCTTCTTGATGTAGAGTGCTCCAAGACATGTCATCCACTCGTGAGCCTGAAAGACAACCTTCTTCTTGACACCAAGATAATAGCGGTAGAAGCTTTCCACCACAAGGCCTGCAGCAATGCTGAACATGCTGGCTTCGTCGTAGTCGCCATAAGCATGAAGGCTATCTATTTGGACATCTTCCCAGACTTTACCATATATCTCGTTCTTCAACTCGAAATATGGCTGGAAGTCAACGAGGACAACACAAGGTTTGCCAGGGATGTTCCAACGGCCAGTACGGATACGGATATGGAGGTCACTTTCCGCAGCCATCTTCACCCAAGGACGCCACATCGTCGCATCCTCCAAGAAGAGAGGGTTCTTCTTGCCTTGCCAAAGGTCTGGGCCGATGAACAGAAGTCTGTCGGAGAACTGTTCCTGCAGGGTCTTGGCACGAGTCGAGAGCACCGTATAGATGCCTCCCATCTTGTTGCAAACCTCCCAGCTGCTCTCGAAAATAAAGTCTGGTACCAATCTTTTTTCGCTCATTAACAACTAATCTTTCCTTATTTCGCGCGCAAAGATACAACAATTTATGTTAAAAAAGAAACGTTTTGTGCTTTTTATATATAAATGTATAAGGTTTTTGCTACAACATAATACTTTTTTCACTATCTTTGTGGGAGTTTACAACACCTACAGGGTAAATACAAAACTTCACATGAGAAGATGGGCAACTACTGCAGTGATGTTTGCAATCTTCACTGCAGTTATTGGCGGACAACCCTGGAAGCTCCAGCTTCATTGTCCAGAAGAGAAAATCGACTTGCGGCTCGACCTCTATGAAGAGAGCATCGAAGTGCCCGGATTGGAGGCTTTCGGACCGATGAACGGCTACATGGATGGCAACATCTACGGCGTTTGGTATGTGGTATCGTTCGACATCAAGGACGACAAGCAGGCCAGCATCACCATCGCCAACGACCTCGGAAGCGAGGATCAGAAGCTGACGCTCACACAGAATCCTGACTCTTCCTATCAACTCAAATTCCTGGGATACAACGCTGTGAAGCGAGCTCAGGGAAAGAAGTTGGTGAAAATCCCGTCGGAAATGAAAATGATAATTAAGAAATGACAACTCGCAAGAAATATCTTTTCGCCGTTCTTGGCGGCATCCTGTTCGGCATCGTGCTTGTGCTGGCGGCTCTCTATACGAGCAATGTCACCTCGACAAACGAGTCGTGCGCAGCCTGTCATGTGCATCCAGAAGCTGAAACGAGTTGGAAGCAAAGCAAACACTACATGAACAAAAGTGGTGTGCAGACAGATTGCGCAGCCTGCCATCTTCCGCCAGAAGGAACGCCTCACTACTATTGGGCAAAGGTAAAGATAGGCTTGCACGATGTTTGGATGTATCTTACTCACGACAAAGAAGACTTCGACTTCGAGTCAAAACGGACAGAAGAATATGCTCCGAATATCGTCTTCAACAATTCTTGCAAGAAGTGTCATACAAATCTCTTCCCTGAAGACATTACTGACGATGGTGTGGCAGCACATCTGTATTACGAAGAAAACGAGGAGAAACTGGGTTTGCAATGCGTTACCTGCCACCTCGATGCCGGCCATTTCATTGCCGGATACAAGCATGAGAAGATGACGACGGCCCCCATCGACACGACAGGACCAGTCTATACGGAGCCCGCATCAGTAACAAGTTTCGCGAACTTCATCGAGACAATTCCTGGCACTCGCGCCTCCATCAGCATGATAGCTGTGCCTGGTGGCAAATTCACGATGGGCAGCAACAAGGGCGACAAGTTCAGCAGGCCTGACGAATACCCAGCTCACGAAGTCACAGTCTCGTCCTTCTTCATGGGAGAGATGGAGGTGACTTGGAACCAATATTGGGCTTTCTACGTCGAAACAATGTCTGAAGGACGCACAAAACCAGAGACAATTTATGCCAACAACAGCCGCCCGGATGTGGATGTCGTGTCAGGTCCTACCCCACCCTTCGGCATGCCCGATCAAGGCTGGGGCATGGGAAATCGTCCTGCCATCACTATGACGCATTATGCTGCAGAGACTTTCTGCCAATGGCTCAGCCTGAAGACCGGCAGACACTATCGTTTGCCGACAGAAGCCGAATGGGAATATGCTGCAAGAGGCGGCACAGATACACCCTATTTCTTCGAAGGCAAACCCTCTTCCTACTCGAGTCTGGGACTTTGGAACAGTATCTTCGGAACAGACACGACAACCATCAATCGCTATGCTATATATGCCCTCAACAGCAAGAACCGCACTCAAGAGCCTTCGCGAGTGGCTGCCAATCCGTTCGGCCTTCGCAACATGCTTGGAAATGTGATGGAGTATTGCCAGGACTGGTATGCTGAGGATGCCTACGAAAAGGGAAGCGCGAACGCCGTCAACCCAAAAGGACCTGCGACGGGCACAGACTATGTGGTTCGAGGCGGTTGCTACAACGACGATGCAAGCGAGTTGCGTTGTGCAGCACGGC
Source organism: Bacteroidaceae bacterium (assembly GCA_017961145.1). Lineage (GTDB taxonomy): Bacteria > Bacteroidota > Bacteroidia > Bacteroidales > Bacteroidaceae > Physcousia. The sequence goes on from JAGCXU010000143.1 coordinate 40,574, forward strand.
GGCGAAGCGACTACGAGGCTTGGCTCAAGACCGATCCACAAAACCCAAAGAGCATCTGGTGGCTGAGCGATATAAAAGGCATCGGCTTCAGAGTCGTTTGCGATGCAGAGAACTAAAAACCTTACAAACCAACATATTTATAAACTGAATCATTATGAAACAAGAAGGTATTAGCAGACGCCACTTTCTGACTGGCGCTGCTGCTGTTGGAGCTGCTGCTATGGCTGCTCCCTCATTACTTGCCAGCTGTTCTGGCGGCAACAAACTCACGCCCCTCAAGAAGGAAGGCGAATACTATGTGCCTGAACTGCCCGACAAAGCCATCGATGGTCCTGAACTGAAGGTAGGTCTCATCGGTTGTGGTGGTCGTGGAAGCGGTGCCATCATCAACTTGCTTGATGCTGCCGACAACATCAAGGTGGTTGCTCTTGGCGATGTATTCGAAGACCGCCTGAACGACGTTCGCAATCGTCTCATCAACGAGCGCCAGCAAGAAGTGCCTCAAGAGAACTGCTTCGTTGGTTTCGATGCTTACAAAAAGGTGATCGACTCTGGCGTGGATATGGTTATCCTCACCACACCTCCTGTCTTCCGTCCTGAACAGTTCAAGTATGCTACTGAGAAGGGCGTCCACTCTTTCCTCGAGAAACCAATCGCAGTTGATGCCAAAGGTTATCGTTCCGTTATGGCAACTGCCAAGCAGGCTCAGGCAAAGGGCTTGAGCGTAGTAGTTGGCACCCAGCGTCACCACGAACGTCGCTATGTGGAAGCAAACAAGCAGATACAGGCAGGACTTATTGGCGACATCACTGGCGGCAATGTATATTGGAATCAAGGCATGCTGTGGTATCGTCAGCGCGAAGCCGGCTGGACAGACATGGAATGGAACATCCGCGACTGGGTGAACTGGAAGTGGCTCTCTGGCGACCACATCATCGAGCAACACGTTCACAACATCGACGTCTTCCTCTGGATGAGCGGTTTGAAGCCAGTTTCTGCAACAGCATTCGGCTCTCGTCAACGTCGTGTCACAGGCGACCAGTATGACTTCTTCAGCACCGACTTCACGATGGAGAACGGCATCCACATGCACTCGATGTGCCGCCAAATTGACGGTTGCAGCAGCAAGGTGAGCGAGTTTATCCAAGGCAGCAAAGGCAGCTGGAACAGCGAAACGAACGAGATTAAAGACCTCGAAGGCAACGTTATCTGGAAGTACGACGAGGAGAAAGCAAAGCAAGACTTCCAGCAGCACGACCCCTATACTCTGGAGCACGTTGATTGGGTGAACCACATCCGCAAGGGAACTGCTCACGAGGAAGCAACAGACAACGCTATCTCCTGCATGGCTGGCATTATGGGTCGCGAGGCTGCTTACACAGGTCAAACCGTCACTTGGGACGAGATGACACAGTCGCAACAGGACTTCCTGCCGGAGAAACTCGAACTTGGTCCGCTCGACTTAGCTTCGATGACTGTGCCCGTGCCTGGACAATAAATACCAAACACTATGAAACGACGTAATTTCCTTTTAACATCAATGGCTGGTGCAGCAACAGCTGCACTGGCTCCCTCAACGGTGCTGGCTTCTTGTGCTCCCAAGAAGGATGGAAAGAAAGCCAGTGCCACTCCGCTCAATCTGTGCTTTCAGGAAGGTATCGCTCTTGGAGCAACCCTTCAGGAGAAGCTCGACTACTGCGAAAGTCTGGGTGTAACAGGTTTTGAAGTAGGTGGAAGAGGTTTAGCCGGTCGTGTGGATGAGATAAACAATGCCCTCAAGGGACGCAATGTTCGGATGGCTGCAATATGTGCAGGTTTCGATGGCTTCATCCTTGCTGAAGACGGACAAAAGGATGCTTTCGACCGCACAATGCGCGAAATCATCGAGGCTGCCGGCAAGATCAACTCTTGTGGCGTCATCATGGTGCCTGCCTTCAACGGACAGAAACCTTGTCGTCCTCATACGATGGACACGAGAAACTACCTCTGCGAACAGCTTCACGAACTTGGCGAGTTCGCAGTTCACTGCGGAACAACGGTTATCCTCGAGCCTTTGAACAGAGGCGAATGCTTCTATATGCGCTTAGTTGCCGATGCTGCGGCTAGTGCTCGCGATGCTGACAGCAAGGGCGTGAAGTGCATGGGCGACTTCTGGCACATGCAGGAAGAGACATCAGACTATGCCGCCTTCATGGCAGCAGGCACGAAATATCTGCAGCACGTCCACATCGCCAGCCGCGGACGACGCAAAACGCCCGGAGA
>JAGCXU010000016.1 GCA_017961145.1 Bacteroidaceae bacterium
AAAAGCTGGCGACAAACTCTCGAAGCTCCAGTCGAAGGCAACTAAAGCAGAAGAAAATGTGGCTAAGGCCGAACAAAACCTTCAAAAGGCTCAGCAGAAGCTCGAAAACATTCGTCAGGAAATAGAAAGCACACAAAACAACATGGCAAGCCTGAAGGATGAGCACGAACAGACTAAGGAAGACATCACCCAAGCCAAGGATTCAAGAGAACAAGCCAAGAAGTTCCTCATCAATGGAATAAGGAGATAAGGAAATGTGGAGTGTTAAGTTTGTCAACTTAACACTTTAAGATTGCAAAGATAACGTGCTTAGTTTGCCAACTAAACACGTTATCTTTTTGAACTTAACTGGGGAACTTCATTTCTTCGACAAATGCCAAAGAATGATGCCGGCTGCCACACTCACATTCAAGCTGTGTTTTGTGCCATATTGAGGTATTTCGAGGCACCCGTCACACATATCTACAATCTGTTGCTGAACACCTTTAACCTCGTTTCCTAACACAACCGCATACTTCTCTCCAGCCTTTCTCTGAAAGTCCTGAAGCATGGTGCTGCCCTCACATTGCTCTATTACAAGAACAGTATAACCTTGTTCCTTAAGCCAAATAACTGCTTCTTCTGTCTGCTGAAAATACTTCCAATTTACACTTTCCTCAGCACCAAGAGCCGTTTTATGTATTTCAGGATGAGGAGGTTGGGCAGTTATACCACACAACACAACACCCTCTATGCAGAAAGCATCACTACTACGAAACACACTTCCAACATTATAAAGACTTCGAACATGGTCCAATACAACCACAATAGGCTGCTTTTCCGATGCCTTGTATTCAGCCAAACTCAGTCGGCCCATTTCCGTGACTTTCAGTTTTCTCATTTTGCGATGGCTCTTTTTCTGTTGACAAAGTTAACAATTTCTGTTGATAAGTTGGTTGATAAGTTCGCACTTATTCACACAAAATGCAGGAAAAAGATGTCACCCTACCCTTTATTCACATTCTCTAAAAGTTATAAAACCCCTTTCAACGCAAAAAAAAGGAGTTATCAAAGCATCATATAAAGGAAAATTATTAACTTTGCATATTATTAACCGATGTTGATAACCTTACACGCTGAAATAATATAAACACATAGTATTCAGTCCATAAAAGGCAAAACACTGAGGTTAATAAATGATGTAGAAATGTTGAAGAGCTGTTCATAACATTTTTCACGATGAAATGGGCCAAAAGTTATAAACATATCAACCCTATATCATCATCATCATTAATATTTTTAAATTAAAAACATATAAAGATAATAATAAAAGAAAAGATGGTTGACAACAAGTGGAAGGCTGCCGGATTCGTGACAGAAAAAGTGCCTGAAGGAACGGATATGAAGGCTGAGATTCGAAAGATGTGCAAGGAAAAGAATGCAGTCATCATGGCACATTATTATACTCAAGGTGAGATTCAGGACATTGCAGACTTCGTTGGCGACAGTCTTGCACTTGCTCAACAAGCTGCAAAGACTGATGCGGACATCATTGTGATGTGTGGAGTTCACTTTATGGGCGAGACAAACAAGATACTTTGTCCAGACAAAAAGGTCCTCGTTCCTGACTTGAATGCCACTTGCAGCCTTGCAGAAAGTTGTCCAGCAAAAGAGTTTGGAGAGTTCGTGAAAGCCCATCCAGATCATACTGTAATAAGTTATGTGAACACGACTGCAGCCATAAAGGCTCTCACAGATGTGGTAGTGACAAGCGGAAACGCCCTTAAAATAGTGAATTCACTTCCTAAAGAGGAAAAGATAATATTTGGTCCAGACAGAAATCTTGGCAATTACATCAACTCGCTTACAGGCAGAAATATGCTTTTATGGGATGGTGCCTGTCATGTTCACGAGAAATTCAGCCTCGAGAGAATACTCGAATTGAAGGCTGAACATCCTCAAGCCAAGATACTTGTCCATCCAGAATGTAAAGGACCTATTGTTAAGGTAGCCGATAAAGTAGGCAGTACTGCAGCTCTTCTCAAGTTCAGCCAGGAAGATGAAGCAACGGAATTTATTGTTGCAACTGAAAGTGGTATTCTTCATAAAATGCAACAGGCTTGTCCGAACAAGACCTTCATTCCTGCTCCTCCTAACGACAGTACTTGTGCTTGCAATGAATGCAACTTCATGAAACTCATTACGATGGAGAAACTCTACAATTGTCTCAAGTATGAATGGCCTGAAATAAAGGTCAACAAAAGTGTTGCGGAGAAAGCTGTGAAGTCGATAAATAGAATGCTCGAAATGAGTAAGTAGCTCTTTATGTCGTCCTTAATAACCGATCTGGCATATATACTTGTTGTTGCAAGCGTTGTTACCATCATATTCAAACGCTTGCAACAACCTCTCGTATTAGGTTATATTGTGGCAGGTTTCCTTGCTGGTCCTCATATGACCTACACCCCTTCCGTCAGTAGTATGGAGGGTATTGAGGAATGGAGCCAGCTTGGAGTTATCTTTTTGATGTTTACTCTTGGACTCGAATTCTCGTTCAAGAAGATAGTTCGAATGGGTATGCAACCCATCTTGACTGCAATCATGATAATGTGTTGCATGATAGGTGTGGGAGGAATGATTGCTTCGCTGTTTGGTTGGAGCAATATGGATAGGATTTTTCTTGGTGGAATGTTGAGCATGAGCTCAACCACAATCATCTACAAAGCCTTCGACGACCTTGGACTTCGCAGTAAACGTTTCGCTTCAGGAGTCATTTCAGTACTCATCATAGAAGACATACTTGGCATTCTTCTCATGGTAATGCTGAGTGCTTTGGCTGTTAGCCGAACTTTCCAAGGCATAGAACTCATGAAGAGCCTCATGCAATTGATGTTCTTCCTGATGCTTTGGTTCCTGGTTGGAATCTACCTTTTACCACTTCTTTTGCGTAAAGCAAAGAAATACATCAATAGTGAAACCTTGCTTGTTGTCTCTGTTGGATTGTGCTTCTTTTTGGCTGTGGCTGCAACAAGAGTGGGTTACAGTCCTGCTTTTGGTGCGTTTATGATGGGCAGTATTCTGGCCGAAACGCTCGAAGCAGAGAATATTGAGAAGAGTGTTGGCTCGCTTCGAGACCTGTTTGGAGCAGTCTTCTTCGTGTCTGTAGGCATGATGGTCGAGCCTTCTGTACTGAAGGAATATTGGCTTCCAGTACTTGTCTTGACCTTTGCAGTCGTGCTTGGTCAGATGTTTTTCGGCAGTTTGAGCTATTTTGCAACAACTGGAAATGTGCAGACTGCAGTTCGAAGTGGTTTCTCGATGGTGCAGATAGGTGAGTTTGCCTTTATCATAGCGGCTTTGGGACAAGAGTTGGGAGTGACAAGTCAGTTCCTTTATCCTGTAGTTGTGGCTGTGAGTATCATCACAACTTTCTTGACACCTTATATCATTAAACTCTCTCCGAAAGCTGCCAATCGCATAGAAAAGTCGATGAGCAATGAGTTACAATCGCTCTTCAAACATGGCAAAACTTTCGCTCTGAACAGAAGATTGGAGCGTCTGAGACTTTCAAAAGCGATTGCTTGGAAGCGTTTCTTTACTGCAATCTTCTTTCAAACTGCGGCTTATGTCACTATTTGTATCGCTCTTTCCCTGTTTAGTTTTGCGACAATTTTGCCTCTATGCCAACACTTGATAGGTGAAAAGTATGGAAACATAGTGGGGCTGATTCTTACGCTCCTGATCCTCTCACCTTGTATCAGACCGATTGTGGTTCGAAAAAACCATAGTAAAGAGGTAAAATACCTGATTTCATCGGGAAAAACGACTGCTTTTCTTGTTCATTTCACCTTGTTGGTGAAGGCACTTTTGGGTTTTGCAATAATATATTATGTAGTTTCCATCGTCTTTCCATTCTGGTGGGTTTGGGAGACGCTCATCAGTCTTGCTGCACTCATATTGATGGTTTTGAGTCGATTAGTAAAGTATACAAGCATCAAGATGGAGCGAACATTCAAGCAGAACCTTCGTCTCAGGGAACAACAGTCTGCTCTGAGTTACGGCAGAAAACTGCGTGGAAGAGACCTTCAGATAGCTCGAGTGAAGGTTCCAGCCCATTCAAAATGGGGAGGAAAGTCGCTTGCCCAACTTCATTTCGGCAAGACTGATCGCGTTCATATTGCAGCAATCCTTCGAGCAGGACACAGAATAAACATTCCTGGAGGCAGCAATCGTATATATCCTGGTGATATTCTGGAGGTTGTGGCAGGTAATGAAGCAATAGAAAACCTGCGTCAAAGAAGCGAACAAGAAGTGTTACCTTTGCAAGATAGAAACAGGGAAAGCCACAACTTGACCATCATCTCCATCAAACTTAGCGAGAGTAGTCCCCTGATAGGACACACCCTTCAGGACATAGATTTCCGCCTTCGCTACCATTGTATGGTGGTTGGAGTGGAGAACGAGGAAGGTCATCTTGGCACCATTCAGGCAAAGCGGGAGTTCGTGCAAAACGACATAGTTTGGGTTGTGGGCGAGGAAGCCGACCTCAGCATGCTTTCGATGGTGATATAAGTCCCAGTTACGATTCCAATCGTCACACTATACGATTGCAAACGTAACACTATACAATTGCAATCGTAACACTATATGTTTTCAGACGACTAGTGTGCCTCGAGCCAATTCGAGCCCCATCCACAGTCGGCAATGAGTGGAACACTCAGATTTGCAGCACCTTGCATCTCCTCGATAACCAGTTTCTGGAGCCTCTCTTTCTCTTCCGGAAGGACTGAGAAATTCAGTTCATCATGGACTTGCAATATCATCTTCGACTTCAAACCCTCTTCCTTCATTCGTCGGCTGACTCTAATCATCGCTATCTTTATGATGTCTGCAGCACTACCTTGAATGGGCGCGTTGATGGCGTTCCTTTCCGCATATCCGCGAACTACCGAGTTGTTCGAGTTGATGTCGGGCAATTGACAGCGACGATGGAAGATAGTCTCCGTATAACCTTTCTCGCGAGCCATCTCGATGCTCTTGTCCATATAGGCTTTCACACCAGGATAGGTGGCGAAATATTCATCGATGAGTTGCTTGGCTTCGCTCCTTGAAACTCCCATCCTTTCTGCCAATCCGAAAGCACTTATGCCGTAAATGATGCCGAAATTGGCAGTCTTGGCCTTTCTTCTCTCGTCGGAAGTGACCTCTTCAAGCGCTTTCTTGAAGATTTTCGAGGCAGTTGCGGCATGAATGTCATTACCTTGCAGGAAAGCCTCTATCAGGTTCTTGTCCTGACTGAGATGAGCCATGATTCGCAATTCGATTTGGCTGTAATCGGCACTGAAAAAGATTTGTCCTGGATAGGGAATAAAGGCTTTTCGCACTTCCTTACCTTGAGCGTCTCGAACAGGAATGTTTTGCAGGTTCGGATTCGACGAAGAAAGCCTTCCTGTAGCTGTAACTGTCTGGTTGAAAGAAGTGTGAATGTGGCCTGTTTCAGGATTTATGAGTTGCGGAAGAGCATCAATATAAGTGCCCAGCAACTTCTTTAGTCCTCTGTATTCCAATATCTTACCAACAATCGGATGCTTTCTTCGGAGGGCTTCCAGCACTTCTTCGTTGGTCACATATTGTCCCTTCTTTGTTTTCTTGGCTTTGCTGTCGAGTTTGAGACTCTCGAAAAGGACTTCGCCCACCTGTTTCGGGCTTGAGATGTTGAAGTTCTGTCCGGCCAAAGCATGGATTTCCTGTTCGAGGCTTTGGAGTTGCTCAGTAAAGAGTTTGCTTGTTTCCTTCAGCCCTTCTGTATCGATAAGAACGCCAGCTTCCTCCATTTCGGCAAGGACTGGCATTAGCGGCATTTCTACCTCAGAAAAGAGATCCCAAAGCCCTTCCTGCTTTAATTCGGCCTCGAGACTTTGCTTAAGTTGGCAAACATTACTGCAATTATAGACCGAAAGCAAGTAGTCCAGATAGTGTCGCATCTCTGGATGAAGCAGATAATGGGCAATCTCAGTATCGAACATCGCCTTTTCCGTCAGTCCTTGAGCCTTGAGTTCCTTCCAATTTGCCTTCAGATTGTGACCGATCACGACATTATCTTCGACAACAAACTGCTCCGTCTGTTCTTCTTTCTTACTGGGAGTTGCAGGAACTGAACTGAAGAGATCGAGCTGAACAGGTCCTTTATCTTCTTCCTTTTTCTGAGGAGCTGGAGCTGAGTTGAAGAGGTCGAGTTGCAAAGATCCATCATTGTTCTTGGTGGGTTCTGGAGTTGTCTCCTTTGGTTTTTCAGGTATACTTTGCCTTTTGTTCAGTAGTTGGCGGAATTCAAGCCGTTTGAAAAGTTCCTGAAGCTTGCTTGTATCGGGCTCGCGAAGCTGCAAAAGGTCCATATCAAGGCTGATTGGGACCTCCTGATTGATAGTTGCCAACCACTTGCTTTGCTTGATTAGTTCGACATTATTCTCAACCTTTTCCTTCAACGCACCCTTCAGTTTGTTCGTCGAAGCCAGCAAGTTTTCGATGCTGCCAAACTCTTCGATGAGCTTCTGAGCAGTCTTCTCGCCCACTCCAGGACAGCCAGGAATGTTATCGACGGCATCTCCCATCAGTCCCAACATATCGATAACTTGCAAAGGCGACTGCAGTCCCCACTTCTTTTTCACTTCTTCGATACCCAGAATCTCTGCCTCACTATTCTTTCCAACTGGTGGTCGATACACCTTTACCCTCTCTGTGACAAGCTGTCCAAAGTCCTTGTCTGGGGTCATCATAAAGGTTTCGATGCCCTTCAAATCAGCCTGATGAGCAAGAGTTCCTATGACGTCATCTGCCTCATAACCAGGCACTTCGAGCACAGGAATGTGGTAAGCTGCCAGAATCTCCTTGATGATTGGAACGGCAAAGCGTATTGCTTCTGGCGTTTCCTCTCTTTGTGCCTTATATTCAGGAAAGGCTTCGTGTCGGAAAGTGCCGCCATGAGGATCGAAAGCAACACCCAAATGCGTTGGAGCTCCCTTGCCAATCACCTCTTCCAGCGTGTTAACAAAGCCGAGAATGGCAGAGGTGTTTTCTCCCTTCGAATTGATACGAGGGTTCTTTATGAAGGCATAATAAGCACGATAAATCAGTGCATAAGCATCAAGTAAATAGAGTTTCTGCATCTTTTTCAGTCCTTTTATGTTGTAAAAATAGGAAAAAAATATGAAAGAAGCACTTTTTTATGTAATTTTGCACTCTAAAGATGAGATAAATGGATGTACTTGATAAGATAAAGGCTCCTGTTGCGATTGAATTGGAACAATTCAACGAGGCTTTCCGCAAAACACTTTATGCTGACAATCCTCTGCTCGAAAAAGCAGTCGAACACTTGCTAAAAGCTCCAGGAAAGCAGCTTCGTCCCTTGCTTGTCCTGCTCTCGGCTCGAATGGTGGGCAAGGTTAGCGACAAAGTCATCAATGTGGCTTTGGCTTTGGAAATGCTTCATACGGCTTCCCTCGTTCATGATGATGTGGTGGATGAAAGTGATCGTCGTCGAGGATTGCCTTCCTTGAATGCTTTCCTCAACAATCAAGCTGCCGTTCTTGCAGGCGATTTCATCCTCAGCAAGGCACTCGAATGTGCTGCCCAAACAGAGGATACTCGAGTGGTTCGCTACATTGCCCAGCTCGGACAATCACTTGCCGATGGCGAACTTCTGCAGCTTAATAACCAGGATTCTGACGCCTTTTCGGAAGCCGCATACTTCGACATCATCTCTCGCAAAACGGCAAGTCTGTTCTCTGTCTGTGCTCGATTGGGAGCCTTAGCTGCAGGTGGAGCCGATGCAGATGCTGAGCGATTGGCACAGTTCGGCAAGCTTATCGGCATTTGCTTCCAGCTTCGCGACGATGTCTTCGACTATGGAACGACAGAGGTGGGCAAGCCTCTTGGCAACGATATGAAGGAGGGCAAGCTCACACTCCCAGCCATCTATGCCGTCAAGCATAGCGAAGATGCGTCGATGCGCGAGTTGGCTTTGAAGGTTCGATGTCGTGAAGCCACTCAAAGAGAGATTCAAAAGCTCATCAGGTTCACGATAAGTGAAGGCGGTCTGGACTATGCACAATGGCATATGAAAGACATTCAAGGTATGGCTGACGGCCTTATCGACGACTCTCGAGATGCTTCAGTAACCGAAGCCCTGCACCTCCTTGCCTCATTTGTAGCTGAGAGAGTTATATAATAATGAAATCCAAGGGAGGTCGTGAGGTCAGTCGTTTTGCCCCTTCCCCAACTGGGAGGATGCATTTGGGCAATGTCTTCTGTGCCCTTCTCTCGTGGCTTTCTGTGAAGAGCAAGGGTGGAGAATGGCGTTTGCGCATCGAAGACCTTGATCCTGACCGTTCTCGTCGCGATTTTGCCTTGCAGTTGATGGACGATTTACAGTGGTTGGGCCTTCCTTGGGATGGGGAAGTAGTGTGGCAAAGCCAGCGTTCGGACATTTACGAGCACTATCTGAAGCAATTGCAAGATGCAGGTCTCACCTACCCTTGCTTCTGTTCGAGAGCCGATATCTTAGCCACTCAAGCTCCTCACGAAACAGATGGAAGAGTCGTTTATGCAGGTACTTGCAGGGGCAAAAAACTCGATGAAATGGCGCAAAACACGCCTTCAGCCACAAGATTTATGGTGACAGATGAAGACATAACCTTCCAAGATGGTCATTATGGAGAGCAAAAAGTCAATTTGGCAAAGCATTGTGGAGACTATATTCTGCGTCGAAAGGATGGGGCTTGGGCTTATCAGTTGGCCGTAGTGGTTGATGATGCTTTGATGAATATCACGGAAGTGGTGCGAGGACGCGACCTCTTGTTGAGTACTCCGCAACAGTTACATCTCTATCGCACCCTTGGCTTCGAGGAGCCAACCTACATTCATCATCCACTTTTGGTGAATGAAAACGGCCAAAGACTCTGCAAACGCGACAAATCTCTCGACCTTTCCTACCTTCGAGAAAAACATAAAAATCCCGATGAAATCGTGGGTTTTCTCGCTTTTCTTGCAGGAATCCTTCCTGAATCAGCTCCTTCTAAACCCCAAGAACTCCTGCCTCTTTTCGACTGGCAAAATGTTCCGAAAGAAGACATCACAGCCTGCATTTGAAAACGTGGCTCTTTACGTTTGCAATCATAACACTATACAATTGCAATCGTAACACTATACGTTTGCGTTTTAACAACGTTACGTTCTATCCGAAGAAAAGTGCCGCTACTGCAATTGCTGCAATAACTCCGCAAATGTCGGTCAGCAGACCTGCTGCAACAGCGTGTCTGGTCTTGCGAATACCTACGCTGCCGAAGTAAACGGCCAGTATGTAGAAGGTCGTATCGGTTGCTCCTTGGAAGATGCACGACAGCCTGCCGATGAAGGAATCGGCACCATATTGAGTCATAGCATCGACCATCATGCCTCGAGCTCCGCTTCCAGAAAGGGGCTTCATGATGGCTGTGGGAAGTGCTGCGACATAGTCCGCGTTTCCACCACACCATTCAACAAAGTTGCCCAAGCCACCTACAATGAAGTCCATAGCACCTGAAGCGCGGAAAACTCCGATGGCAACAAGGATTGCGACCAAGTAGGGGATGATTCGGACAGCAGTCTCAAAGCCTCCTTTTGCCCCTTCTACGAAGGCTTCATAGACATTGATTTTCTTTCGTACTCCTGCCCAAATGAAGGCGATTATGATGGAGAAAAGGATGATATTTGCAACAACGGTGCTCCATTTGTTCATCGTTTCTTGGTCGACTTGCGTGCTAAGCCACATCACTCCACTCACCACAACACAAATGCCAAGTACGAATGCCATGATGGCTCGATTGAAGAGATTGATGCGTTGGTACAGACTTGTGATAATCATGCCTGCCAGCGTGGCAATAGCTGTTGCGATAAGAATGGGGATGAAGACATCTGTGGGTTGGGCTGCACCCAGTTGAGCGCGATAAACCATCACTCCAACAGGAATCAGAGTCAAGCCGCTTGTGTTCAATACGAGGAACATAATCATCGCGTTTGTTGCGGTATCTTTCTGCTTGTTGAGTTCCTGCAGACCTTCCATCGCCTTGAGTCCCAAGGGAGTAGCTGCGTTGTCGAGTCCAAGCATATTGGCGCTGAAGTTCATGAAGATGTGCCCAAAGACAGGATGACCTGCTGGAATTTCAGGGAAGAGGCGTACCATGAGAGGCGACAACCAACGTGCTATGACATTGACCAAGCCGCTTCGCTCGCCAATCTTCATAATGCCCATCCATAGAGAAAGCACGCCTGTCAGGCCGAGAGAAATCTCGAAAGCGGTCTTTGCATTGTCGAAAGTGCTGTTCATTATCGCAGGAAAGATGTCGGTATTTCCCATCAAAAGCTGTACCACAGCGATAATAAACGCAATAAAGAAAAAGGCTATCCAGATGTAATTCAGTACCATCTTTTAGTTTTTAAGTTTATGAGTTTATTGGTTTACAAGGTTTTATGAGAAGAGGTCGCCTTGTATGTACCCGTCTTTCGTTGGGGAAATTTTCAGATGTCTGTAGGCGAGTTCTGTCACTTCGCGGCCTCTTGGCGTTCGCTTGATGAAGCCTTCTTTGATGAGGAATGGCTCGTAAACCTCCTCGACGGTGCCAGCATCTTCTCCCACAGCAGTAGCTATCGTGTTGATTCCAACAGGTCCACCCTGGAATTTATTGATGATGGTGGTCAGGATCTTGTTGTCAATCTCGTCGAGACCATAGCGATCGATGTTGAGAGCCTCAAGTGCGATACGAGCTATATCGAGGTCTATGCGGCCATTTCCCTTGACTTGTGCAAAGTCGCGAACGCGTCTGAGCAGAGCGTTGGCTATTCGAGGAGTGCCACGACTGCGGCTTGCAATCTCGCCGGCTGCTTCGAAGTCGATGGGCACACCAAGGATTTTGCTCGAACGCATCACAATCTTCTGCAAGGTGTCGGCATCGTAGTATTCGAGGTGCATGTTGATGCCAAAGCGAGCTCGCAAGGGAGCTGTAAGCAAGCCGCTTCTTGTGGTTGCTCCCACCAAAGTGAATGGTGCCAAATCTATCTGGATGCTTCGAGCGGAAGGTCCTTTGTCGATCATAATGTCGATGCGGTAGTCTTCCATTGCACTATAGAGATATTCCTCGACTATGGGTGATAGGCGATGTATCTCATCGATGAAGAGGACATCGTTTGGCTCGAGAGAAGTGAGGATGCCGGCAAGGTCGCCAGGCTTGTCGAGCACAGGTCCGCTTGTTAGCTTAAAGCCTACTCCGAGTTCGTTGGCAATGATGTTGGAGAGTGTGGTCTTGCCCAAGCCTGGAGGACCATGCAGAAGTGTGTGGTCGAGGGGTTCTCCGCGATACTTTGCAGCCTCGACGAAGATGCGCAGGTTCTCGACAACTTTCTGTTGTCCGCTAAAGTCTTCGAAACACAAAGG
>JAGCXU010000144.1 GCA_017961145.1 Bacteroidaceae bacterium
AGAAAAAGTCATGAATGTAGAACAGATAAAGGGAGTATATTTCGTAGGCATTGGTGGCATTGGCATGAGTGCTATTGCTCGCTACTTCATTCGTCGAGGCCTTGTTGTTGCAGGCTATGACAAGACTCCAAGTGACCTTACTGAGCAACTCTGCAAAGAAGGTGCCTTGATTCATTATGAAGATAACACTGCCCTCATCCCATCGCAATGCCAAGACAAAGAGAGTACTCTTGTGGTCTATACTCCTGCTATCCCTGCTGAGCATAGTGAGTTGACTTTCTTCCGCAGGAATGGCTATGAAGTACAGAAGCGTGCTCAAGTGCTTGGCACATTGACGCGCTCTCTTAAGGGACTTTGCGTGGCTGGCACACACGGCAAAACTACCACTTCGAGCATGACAGCACACATACTTCATCAGAGTCATGTGGATTGTAACGCTTTTCTGGGTGGCATTACGAAGAACTACGGTACGAATTACATTCTGAGTGACGAGAGTCCCTACGTTGTTATTGAAGCTGATGAATTCGACCGTTCTTTCCATTGGCTAACGCCATATGCAAGTGTCATCACAGCTACAGATGCCGACCACCTCGACATCTACGGCACAGAGGAAGCTTATCTGGAGAGTTTCAGCAAATATAGTAGTTTGATACTTCCTGGAGGCTACCTCGTTATGCACACAGACTTGAAGATGAAGCCAAATGTGCAAAAAGATGTGACAATATACACCTATAGTCGCGAGACAGGAGACTTCCATGCAGAGAATGTCAACATCGGTGACGGACGTATCACTTTCGACTTTATCTCGCCACTTGGCAACATTTCAGATATCGAACTTGGTGTGCCTGTCAGTGTCAACATTGAAAATGGTATTGCTGCTATGGCCCTAGCACAGATAGCTGGTGCAACGGCAGAGGAGATACGCCAGGGCATGGTTTCTTTCAGTGGTGTGGATCGTCGCTTTGATTTCCATATAAAGACAGACAAGATGGTATATCTGAGCGATTATGCTCATCATCCCGAAGAGATACGCCGTAGCCTTGAAAGCCTTCGCGAACTCTATCGAGGTCGTCGTATCAAGGCAATCTTCCAGCCACATCTTTACACACGTACCCGCGATTTCTACAAGGATTTTGCCGATGCACTTTCGTTGCTTGATGATGTATGCATTGTAGATATTTATCCTGCACGCGAACAACCCATCCCTGGTGTGACAAGTGCTCTCATCTACGACAACCTCAAATCAGGTATAAAACGTCAGATGTGTCATAAAGGCGAAATACTAGATGTCGTTCGACAAGGCGGTTTCGATGTGCTCGTTACGCTTGGTGCTGGTGACATCGAAGACTATGTTCAACAGATAACAGAAATACTGCGACCTCTATCATGAAGACTGCAATAAAGATATTCCTACTTCTGGCTGTGGTTGGTTACCTCGTGGTCGCTGTCTGGAAGTTTAGCGGACAGGCAGAAGACAGAACCTGCGCGGGCGTTCGTGTCGAGATAATCGACAGCATACCTGATGGTTTTATTACTGGAGAGTATGTGCGTTCTGTCCTAACCCGCAATAAACTCTCGCCTGAGGGGATGAAGATAAGCGACATCAATCTTGAAAAGATAGAGCAGTTGATGCTCGAAGAGTCGCATATAGAACGCGCTTCCTGCTATTATGATGCTGCAGGCAAGCTCTGTATCAAGGTCGTACCACAACAACCGATATTGCATGTCATAAGCCAAAAGGGTGAAGACTATTATCTGTCTAGCACAGGTCTGTCAATGCCTACTGCCAGTTTCAACGTTGATTTATGTGTTGCCACAGGCAATATTACGAAGAAGTTTGCTTCTGAACATCTCTTGGAGCTTGCCAGATACATTCACGATGACCTCTTTTGGAGCGAACAAATAGAACAAATATATGTTGTCAGTCCAGAAGAGATTAGGCTATATCCTCGCGTAGGGCAGCATGTCATAGAATTAGGTAGTGCTGATAACTTCCAAGAAAAGCTCAACCGACTGCGCATCTTCTACCGTGAAGGCTTGGAACGTGTAGGATGGAACAAATATCAGATGATTAGCTTGGCTTACGATGGTCAAGTGGTATGTACTAAAGCCAACAACAAAAAGAACAAATAATATGGGAGCAGAAAAAGACATTATCATTGCAGTAGAACTAGCATCAACCGCTATTCGTGCTATTGCAGGCAAAAGAGAACCCGATGGCAGTATGCAGGTGCTTGCTTTTGCTCAGGAAGAATCGCCTAACACCATTCGTAAGGGAATCATTGACAACATCGACAAGACAACGCAGGCACTGACGCGTGTTGTTGCTAAACTGAGTGACAAACTTGGTGTCAGAGTCAATAGTGTTTATGTTGGCTTAGGAGGTCAATCGTTGCGTTCTGTACACAATCGCGTGCTTTTGCAGTTTGATGGGCTCGAGTTACTTTCGCACAAGACAATCGACAAGATGCATGACACTAACAGTGGCGTCGTGTATCCGAATGCGGAGATAAAGGAAGTTGTGCCACAGGAGTTCACCATCGGAAGTCGTAGCATTGTCGACCCTGTTGGTATGCAAGCAGAAATGCTTGAAGCTAACTTTATCAACATCATTGCACGCCCTACGCTTGAAGAGAATATCCGCAAGTGTGTCAACGCAGCAGGTTTGGAGGTTCAGGAAGTGTTCATTTCACCTTTGTGCGAAGCAAATGCTTTGCTTACACCTAACGAGAAACGTTCAGGATGTGCTTTGGTAGATATGGGAGCAGACACGACAACAGTAAGCGTGTACCTTAATAATATCTTGCGTCATCTCTGTGTCATTCCTCTTGGTGGCTCTAATGTGACGAGTGACATAACAAGCCTTAAGGTTGAAGCCGAAGAGGCAGAGGAACTGAAGAAGAAATATGGTACAGCTTTCCGCTCCGATAGTGAGGACAAAACGGGACAAAAGATTAACCTGAGTTTTGATCGGACAGAAGATGAAGAGAAGTTGCAGGAAATTGTCGAAGCGCGCTATGAGGAAATAATCGCCAACGTTTGGCATCACATCTCGGCTTTCAAAGATAAGATGCTTTCTGGCATTGTTTTGACAGGTGGTGCCGCTCGTATTCCAGATCTTCCACAGGCTTTTGCAAGACAAACTGCGGGAGAGCTTAATATCCGAATAGCAAAAGGACTTCCAGAGAATGTAACTATTTCCTTCGGCGTACAGGTTGGCGAGCCCGATCGTCTCTACACCCTCTACTCACTATTGTTGGCAGGCAAAGAAAACTGCGTAGGAGAAATCGCCAAGGAACCAGACAAGGACTTGTTCAGTGGTTTCGAGCAGAAAGAAGCCGAATCCGCCGAACCAGAGATTCAAGAAAAGCCTGAAACTCAGGAAGAGAAGCCAAAAGGCCCCTCAGCAATCAGCCGTCTATGGAAAAAATTCGAGAAGATGCTCTCCGATGAACCAGACGAAGATGAGAATGCATAACACTTTACCTTGAACGATAAAAAAGATACAGCTATGGCAGAAGAAAAGAATATACAGCCTTTTGGCGGCATTAACTTCAATGTGAAGAAGACTGAGAATCCTTGTATCATCAAGGTAATAGGTGTAGGTGGTGGCGGCGGCAATGCCATCAATCACATGTATCGTGAAGGCATACATGAGGTAACCTATGTAGTTTGCAATACGGACAAGAAGGCCCTCAACGACTCGCCTGTTCCCAACCACTTGCAACTTGGCAAGGATGGCTTAGGTGCAGGCAACAATCCTGCTGTCGGTCGGCAACGCGCAGAAGAGAGTATCGACGATATCCGTGAGATGCTTAACGATGGCACTCGCATGGTCTTCATTACAGCAGGCATGGGTGGTGGTACAGGTACGGGTGCTGCTCCGGTTATTGCACAATGTGCTAAGGATGCGGGCATATTGACCGTTGGCATTGTTACCATCCCCTTCAAGTTTGAGGGCAATAAGAAGATTAATCAAGCCCTCGACGGCGTGGAGGAGATAGCGAAACATGTTGATGCGCTCCTCGTTATTAACAATGAACGTCTGCGCGAGATTTATACCGAACTCACTGTCATTAATGCTTTTGCGAAGGCAGATGACACACTGAGCATCGCAGCTAAGAGCATTGCGGAGATTATCACGATGCATGGCACCATCAACCTCGATTTTCAAGACGTAACGACTGTTCTCAAGGATGGCGGTGTGGCTATTATGAGCACAGGTTATGGTGAAGGCGAAAATCGCGTGTCAAAGGCCATACAGGAAGCCTTGAACAGTCCGCTGCTCAATAACACCGACATCTTCAACTCGAAGAAGGTTCTGCTTAACATCAACTTCTGTAGCGAAAACGAGACGGGCAACCTCATGATGGAGGAGATGAATGAGGTGAACGACTTCATGAGTCGCTTCCGCAAAGATGTGGAGACAAAATGGGGTTTGGCTACCGATAGTTCTCTTGGCGATAAGGTGAAGATCACATTGCTCGCTACCGGTTTCGGCTTGCAGAACGTGCCCGGCGTGCGCAGCATCGTGGAGCAGAAAGACCAGGAGAAGACAGCAGTGGAACAAGAGCGCGAGGAATACGAGAGGGAGCGTGCGGAGGACTTTTACGGGCCATCGACTGGCGGCTCTGTTCGCCGTCGCCGTCACAACACGTATGTCTTCACCGACGATGACCTCGATAACGACGATATCATCTCGATGGTCGATGCCCGTCCTGCATACAATCGTACGAAGGACGAGGTAAACAAAATAAAGGAGAAGAGTTGTCCCACTCAGGAAACAGATTCGCCGACAATGGGCGTTGCCTTCGACCTATAAATGTAAAGTGGTTAAGCTAAAACCTCTCGCAAAACGGCAAGTGAGCGGAGGTCGCGGAATTCAGGCACATGCAACCGATAGTAAAGGGTGAGAACATCCAATATTCGGTTGCGTTGCTGTCTTGTCAGGAGGAAACGATGCATGTTTCGCACGTTCATCCTTAGCAGTTTAGGCATCATCGCCACTTCTTCGCCTTTAATGAAGAAGTTATGTGAAGGTTCTGTATCAGTGGCAATGCTGTCTTTCAAGTCAAAGAAAGGCAGTTTGTTCTTTTTGTCTATGTTTGGCCAGAAACCTAAATAATAAGTCAGGCGCGTAAGGAATGCAACATGAAAATTGGCTAATCCTTCAGAGGTTGTGTCGAACCACTGGAAACTATATAATATATAATGGAATAGGTTTTCGTTCTTCACTTCGTTTCGCAAGACATTATGCAGGAATTCGGAAAGAAAGAGTGCAACTGTCTCTTTAATAGGGTCGTAAGGTAGAGATGTGTAACAATGGGCAATGTGGAGTTCCTGAATCTTATGAAGTGATGCGGAAGGACGAAACTCAAAAACCAATTCCACGATGTTAAGCGGTCGCAGAAGTGTGGCACGGATGTTGCTTTTGCGTTGATGCCGGCGGTCCCGCACAAGGAATGACACGCTGCCTCGAGACAAAGTGAAGATGTCTACGATGGCAGTATCGTCGTTGTATCTGTTGTAATGCAGTACGATGCCTTGCGTTGTTTCGAGCATATTTCTTTTCTTTCTTTCAGTATGTAAAGGTATACAAAAAATGGCATTTTGTGGGTATATAACAGGAAAAATGCGACGAAAGAAACATTTTTCTTTGAAATAATTTTGT
The DNA here is from genome assembly GCA_017961145.1 of Bacteroidaceae bacterium. Lineage (GTDB taxonomy): Bacteria > Bacteroidota > Bacteroidia > Bacteroidales > Bacteroidaceae > Physcousia. Next base: position 5,672 of record JAGCXU010000144.1, read on the forward strand.
CAGTCTCAGAAAATGTTATACCTTTGCACCCGCAATTGAGACCCCATGCTCAAAAGCACTGGCTAAGAAGCCGAAGGTAAGGTCCCTTCGTCTATCGGTTAGGACGAGAGATTTTCATTCTCTAAAGAGGAGTTCGACTCTCCTAGGGACTACATAGAAACAAGTAATAAAATAAGATAGAAAAACAGATGGCTAATCACAAATCATCACTTAAGCGCATCCGTCAGGAGGAGAAGAGAAGACTCCACAATCGCTATTACGCCAAGACTATGCGTAATGCTGTGCGCAAGCTTCGTGCTACAACCGAGAAGGCTGCAGCAATTGAGATGTATCCCAGCGTTCAGAAGGCACTTGATAAGCTCGCTAAGATTAACGTCATTCACGCAAACAAGGCTGCTAATCTGAAGTCTAAGCTGGCAAAGTACATTCAGAAGCTCGGCTAGGAAGCCAACTCTCTTTTAGCTATAACGGAACAAAAAGGCAACTCGTTCAGAGTTGCCTTTTTTGTTTATGCCATCGAAAGTGTTTAAGCATCAATGTTTGCGAAGGTGGCATTCTTCTCGATGAACTCTCTGCGAGGGCCTACATCTTCGCCCATCAGCATGGAGAAGACGTAATCTGCCTCTGCCGCATCGTCGATTGTGACTTGCTTGAGGCGACGTTGTTCTGGGTCCATCGTGGTTTCCCAAAGTTGCTTGGGATTCATCTCACCAAGACCTTTGTAGCGTTGAGTATGCAGTTTTGTGTCGTCAGCATCACCGTTGCAATAGGTTTGGATGAAGCGAATTCGTGCATCTTCGTCGTAACAATACTCTTCGATCTTGCCGTAAGTGCAGCGATAGAGTGGGGGAGTTGCGATGTAGAGGCGGCCATCCTTGATGAGTTGGGGCATGTAGCGGAAGAAGAGAGTCATGAGCAATGTGTCGATGTGTGAACCGTCGACGTCGGCATCGGTCATGATGATTGTCTTGTAGTAGCGCAGTTTGTCGTAATTCGCTTCCTTGTAGTCATCGGGGTTGAGGCCGAACTTCACTCCCAAAGCCTGGATGATGTTATTGACTTCCTCGTGTTCGAAGGCTTTGTTCCACATTACGCGTTCTACATTAAATATTTTACCACGAATAGGAAGGATGGCTTGGAAGTGACGATTCCTGCCTTGCTTTGCCGATCCACCTGCCGAATCACCCTCGACGATGAACAGTTCTGCGTTTGCAGGATCTTTGTCTGAGCAGTCGGCAAGCTTGCCAGGAAGTCCGCCACCACTCATCGGACTCTTTCTCTGGACGTTTTCGCGAGCCTTTCTTGCAGCAACACGAGCCTGAGCAGCCAACAACACCTTGTCTACGATGAGTTTTGCCTCGCGAGGATGTTCCTCGAGATAATTGGTAAGTGCCTCGCCCACAGCCTGTTGCACTGCGCCTGCCACTTCGCTGTTTCCCAGTTTGGTTTTGGTTTGACCTTCAAATTGCGGCTCTGCCACTTTGATTGAAATGACTGCTGTCAGGCCTTCGCGGAAGTCTTCGCCACTAATCTCAACACTATTTTTGGCGAGTTTCTCCAACTCTTTTTCGTGCTTTTCCTCGGCATACTTCTTGAGGACGCGAGTCAAAGCCATACGGAAGCCTTGCAGATGAGTGCCACCTTCGATGGTGTTGATATTGTTGACGTAGGAGTGAAGATTTTCCGTGTAAGCGGTATTATACATGATGGCGACCTCGATGGGAGTGCCTTGCTTCTCAGTGTTGAGGTAGATGACATCGTCGAAGAGGTGGGTGCGACTGCTGTCTATGTAGCGGACAAAGTCCTTCAGACCGCCTTCGCTATGGAACTTTTCCGTTTTTGTGTTACCCTCTTCGTCAGGCCTAAGGTCCGTCAGCGTGATTGTGATGCCTGCATTCAGGTAAGCCAGTTCGCGCATACGATTGGCGAGGATGTCATATTTATATGTAGTTGTCGTGAAGATTGTCTTGTCGGGCCAGAATTGCTGACGTGTGCCTCGCAGTTCTGTCGTACCGATGATTTCGACGCCAGTCACGGGTTTGCCGATGCTGTACTCTTGCTGATAGATCTTTCCATCGCGGTAAACCTGGCTAATCATCTTGGAAGAAAGGGCATTCACACAGCTGACACCGACGCCATGCAGACCGCCAGAGACCTTGTACGAGCCTTTGTCGAACTTACCACCGGCATGCAGAACGGTCATGACCACCTCGAGGGCGCTCTTGTGTTCCTTTTCGTGCATGTCGACAGGAATGCCTCGACCGTTGTCCTGCACGGTGATGCTGTTGTCTTCGTTGATTGTTACTTCGATGTGTGTGCAATAGCCTGCCAGTGCTTCGTCGATAGAGTTGTCGACGGTTTCATACACGAGATGGTGCAATCCCTTCTCGCTAATGTCGCCGATGTACATGGCGGGACGTTTACGTACGGCTTCCAGTCCTTCCAGCACCTGAATATTCGAGGCACTGTATTCCTGTTGTTTCTTTTCGATTTCTTCCATTAGAGATTTGTTAAGATTTCGTTTATTTCGCGCACAAAGGTACAACTTTTCTTTCACATTTGCAAGCAAATGGGGAAGAAAAACAAGCTTTTCCGAGGCTTTTTTTGCCTTGAAGACGAGAGTGGGCTTGACCGTCTGGACTGCCTCAAAACCTTTGATGACTCAGGTTGCTTTTCCCTTCTCTTGAAGGAGGTTAAAAACATTTTACATTTCTATGCGTAATAACTGCAGTTTTGAAGTTGGAAGTGAGGGGAAATCTCTCGATGAAATGGGTGATTTTTATGTGTATTGTGGCATTCTGAGGATGTTTCGTTTGAGAGAGGAAAACGTAAAGATGTGAGACATTTACTGGTTGTCTTGGAAGTGTAGCGTGGCAAGTCTAAAAACGTAACGTGTCAAGTTGCCAATTTTAACGTGCTACGTTTGCAATCGTAACGTGTTATGTTTGCAATTTAAGCGTGCCTCGTTTGCCAACTAGCTTGCGAGTGTTTTCTGTTTTTACGTATTATGATAATTTTTTTGAAAAGAATAGTGGAAAAAGTATTTACCTTAAAAAATTTTGTGTATTTTTGTAGAGCGTAGTACATGGAATGTCGAGTTGTATGAGTATGCTGAACAGAATAATGCTTTTGCTCAGGAAAAGGAGTGGACTGTCCCTCGTTATCGTGGCAGTTTTGCTGCTGGAATTGTTGTCGGCAGTTCAGTACTATTATACCCATCACTTGATGGAAGAGGAGTTGGAGAAGTATGCCGAGATGGAGTTGACGACGAAAGCGATCATAGCAAAGCGTATTGTCGAAGATTCCGAGCGTACCCTGAAGAGCCACATTATGGAGATAAAGTACAATCTCTCCAACCCAGATTCGATGTTCAGTATCGTAGCGCAGATTGCCAAATACTCCCCCAATCTGCGAGGCTGCGGCATTTCCTTCATTCCAGAGTACTACAAAGATAAGGGAAAACTGTTCGAACCCTATGCTCTGAGAACGGATACGGGCATCGTTCGCCTGCAAGTCGCTGGCGAGAAGTTTGATTACACGAAAGATGGCTTCTACAGAGATATTATGGAGAAGAAAGCCAACAGTTGGGTTGGACCGTACGACGACATATATTTAGAAATGAAGCTCGTCACCTATGCTGTGCCCATCTACGAGTTCACAGGCGATACTGTGGCTGTCTTTGGTGTGGATATTGACACGCAGAGTTTAGGCGATACGCTGAACTACCGACACATCTATCCTTCGTCATTCGACCTGCTTCTCACCGAAGAGGGCGAACCCATTGCCGGTCCGGCTGATTCTATGCTTCAAGAAGAAGTGCGGTATGTCACTTCTCTCATCAATGACAGCACCATATCTCGCAGGCTCAGTCGTAACGGACGGAGCAAGGTAATAGACTTCGACACAGAGAAGCGCGATGGTGCAGTCTTCTATGCCAACATGAAAGGCATACCACATTGGCAAATAGCTGTTGTCTGCTACGACGATGAAGTGTATGGCTCGCTCATGAAACTAAGGTATCGGCTCCTATTGCTTTCATTGTTGGCATTCGGTATCCTGCTTTATCTGGTTCATCGTTTTGCAAAAGACGAGCAGAAATTGAGAAATAAAACGCGAGAGCAGGAACTCATGGCAGGTGAACTTCGAATTGCAAGCAACATACAGCAAACGCTTTTGCCAGAGAAAGAGACGTCGTTGAAGGGCACTGACGACGTCCAAGTTGAGGGACGATTGATACCTGCAAAGGCTGTCGGAGGCGATCTCTACAATGCCTTTGTCCGCGATGGGAAGTTGTTCTTCTGTATAGGCGACGTAAGCGGAAAAGGCATTCCTTCGGCACTCATTATGGCTATTACGCAGGCACTCTTCCGTAATGTCGCTTCTCGCGAAGACAATCCTGCACACATTATGAAGCGTCTCAACGAAACAGCCTGTCGCAACAATAAGGCCAATATCTTTGTCACGCTATTCATAGGCGTTCTTGATCTGCCGACAGGCCATCTTCGTTATTGTAATGCAGGACACGAAAAGCCAATACTTGTCGACCAATGTTCTCTGCTAGAGACAAAGCCTAACCTTCCTATCGGACTATTTGACGACTTCAACTACGAAGTGCAGAGACTGGTTATGCCTCCAGGTTCGACTCTCTTCTTCTATACTGACGGGCTCACAGAAGCGCGTAATGAAAAAGGCAAACTGCTCGGCCGTGAGAAGGTGATGCAGATAATTTCGGAATGTGGCAAGACAGATCCCAAGCAACTGGTTGAGACAATCATCAACCAATGGCATCAGTTCATCGGTACAACCGAACAAAGCGACGACTTGACCTTGCTTGCCGTAAGCTACACACCATCGCAAGAACAAAGCATTTTGGCAGAAAGCATAATGCTGAAGAATGATGTTAAGGAAATAGAGGCACTTGGTTCCTTCGTGAAGCAAGTGGCTGAAAAATTATCGCTCGACAAGCCGTTGGCAAACAAGTTGCGTCTTGCCGTAGAGGAAGCTGTGGTAAACGTCATGGAATATGCCTATCCGAAAGGAACTAAAGGCGATGTGAATATACAGGCAACATCGAATGGGCATAAGTTGAAATTCATCATAACCGACTCAGGCATTCCTTTCAATCCGACAGAAGTCATGGCAGCCGACACGACGCTTTCGGCAGAAGAACGTCCTGTAGGAGGTCTTGGCATATTGCTTGTCCGCGAACTCATGGACTCAATTAACTACGAACGTATCGACGGCAAAAACGTCTTGACATTAAGTAAAATAATTAAAAAGGAATAAAGATATGAAAACAAACATTGAACAACTGGAGGACAAATACCTCGTGGTACTCGAAGGCGAACTCGACACGGCAGCTGCTGCCGAGGTGGAAAAAACGTTGCAGCCACTCTATACGACAAACGGCAAGGATGTCATCATCGATTGCGAGGGTTTGGACTACATCGCATCAAGCGGCCTGCGCATCCTCATCAGCATCCTGAAAGGAGCAAAAGCAGGCGGCAGCAAGGTTGTCTTGAAGAACATGAATGAGGACATCAAGAGTGTCTTCAAGCTTACGGGCTTCATCAACATCTTCGATGTGGAATAATGAAGAAAGGATTGATTCTGCTGCTTTTACTTACAGCAACCATGGTATCTGCTCAAGAAGAAGAGGGCAAGAACCAGTTTGACTTGGACTTGAACATGCTGGGGCGTGGTGAGATACGTTTTGGCGGGTTTACAGAAGGAACAGAAGAAAATCGTGCTCAGTTCCTTATGGGAAGGACTCGCCTGTCGTTAGGCTACAAGCGTCCTTATATCGAGGCAAAGGTTACTGCTCAGCACAGCGGCATCTGGGGGCAGAGTGGCAAGGGAAGCTTTAATCTCTACGAGGCTTGGGTTAAGTTGAACACAAAGAAAGGCTTTTTTACTCAGTTGGGACGCCAGGTTTTGTCGTACGACGACGAACGCATCATTGGTGCCAACGACTGGGCGATGGCTTCACTCTCGCACGATGTACTCAAGTTCGGCTATGAGGGCTATGGCCACAAAGTGCATGCTATTTTCGGCTTTAACCAGAATGCAGAGAACGTTACTGGCGGCACATACTACTCCAATGGCGCTCAGCCTTATAAGATCATGCATACCTTGTGGTATCACTACGACATCCCTAAGGTGCCTCTTGGCATTTCTTTCCTCTTCATGAACATTGGCATGCAGGGAGGAGAGAAAGATGGAGTAGGAGACGATGAGGCGCATAACAGGTATCAGCAACTGCTTGGCGGCTATGTTTCCTACAAGCCAGGCAAGCTGTCGGCTGAGGCTTCGTACTATCACCAGATAGGTTACAACGAGAGAAACATCAAGATGGATGCCTGGATGGCGAGCATCAAGGCGCAGTATCAGATAGCGAGGCAAGTGGGCGTCGTAGCTGGTTATGACTACTTGAGTGGTGACGACTATTTTGTTGTGCGACAGAATGGCGGCGTTGGCTTAGCGCGACACAAAGTCATCAAGTACTTCAACCCCGTCTATGGCTCTCACCATACATTCTACGGCATGATGGACTTCTTCTACGTGCAGAACTTCTACGAGGGTTTCAGCCCTGGCCTGCAGAACCTTTTTACTGGGGTTAGCTACAGTCCAATCAAGGGTTTGAACCTGAAGGCTACGTACCATTACATGGCAATGGCAACTTCGCTGAATGATATGAACAAGACGCTGGGACACGACATCGACTTCGAGGCCTCCTATCAAGTCCTAAAGGATGCAAAGGTGTCGCTCGGCTTCTCCTACATGGCAGGCACGAATACAATGGAAAAATTAAAGCGAGTCGAAGGGAACGACGACTTGAAGTGGGCTTGGTTCTCGCTCGTCGTTTCGCCTCGCATCATATCGAAGAAATGGTAGAGGCATGGAATGATTCCAAACATGGCACGTTACGTTTGCCAACGTGGCACGTTACGTTTGGCATTTTAAAGTGTTACGTTTGCAAACGTGGCACGCCTAGTTTGCCGATTAGGTTCGGCTCCTGATAATCAACGACTTGGATAATTGAATATTAAACGCAAAAAAACATACCCCATGACGGCTCCTTTAAGTAAAACACAGTATGGCATCTACGTTGAATGCGTCAACCACAGTGGAGAGATTTGCTACAATCTCCCTTATCTTTACACTCTCGACAAGAGTCTCGACACAGCCCAACTCTGCAAAGCCATCGAGACAGCAGTACAGGCTCACCCAACTCTCTTTACCCGAATAAAACTGAACGACGAGGGGGAACCCATGCAACATATAGAGGCAGAAAGTTGGAAGATAGAGGTTGAGGAAATTCATGACATAGAAGCTGCCAAGCCGTTGCTGGTCAAGCCCTTCGATATATATGGCGACCAGCTCTTCCGCATCCGTTTGCTTCGTGATGCAAGTCATCTCTACCTCTTCATTGACTACCATCACATCATTGTTGATGGCACATCGATGCACCTTCTTCTTGCCGACATAGACAAGGCTTATCATGGTCTTCCGCTTGATAAAGAAGAGTTGACTCTGGCAGAGGTGGCAAGCGAAGAAGGTAGCAAGCAACAGACTGCGGCTTTCAACGAGGCAAAAGAATGGTATGCGAAGAACTTTGATTGTAGCGACGTCTTCACCCAACTCATTCCAGACCTCGAGCAACAAGAAGTTGCAGAAGGCAGTCTGCTCTATACTCTAAGCGTCAGCATCGAGCGTGTCGACGATTTCTGCAAGACGAACGGCATCTTCAAGAGCACGCTCTTCACTTCGGCTTATGCCTTGTTACTTGCCAAGTTCAACAACGAACAGGAGTCATTGTTCACTACCGTCTTCAATGGCAGGCAAGACAAGAGGTTGCAACATACTGTCGGCATGTTTGTCAAGACACTTCCCGTCTATGCCAAGTTCACGAGCGAAACCTCCGTACTCGACTTCCTCAAAGCAGGACAGGAACAGATGAGCGGATGCCGTCAGCACGAAGTTTACTCGTTTAGCGACTTGATGGAGGACATCAAACCGCAGAGTAACTCGATGTTCGCTTGGCACGCTTCCTTGTTTGCCGACGATATGATGGGAGACAAACCGATGCAAGCAGAACGAATCGGAAACAGTACGCTCGACGCATCTCTCTACCTGAAGGCTTTCATTCGAAACGGTAAATATCAGGTCAAAGCAGAATATCATTCCAACGAATACTCAACAGAACTAATCGCACAGTTCCTCGAGAGCTATGAAGCAGTTGTTGAAGGGCTGCTCACTAAAGCATTCCTGCGCGACATAGAGATTGCCACGCCTTCACAAAAGGAAGTGCTCGACAACTTCAACAAAACAGATGTCGATTACGACGACACGCAGACCATTGTATCGCTCTTCGCGAAGCAGGCAAAGGCGACACCCAACAATATTGCTGTCGTCTATAAGGAAAGGCAATATACATATAAAGAAGTCGATGAGTTGAGCAACCGCATAGCTAACCACATCGTTTCGAAAGGACTGAAGGCAGAGGATGTGGTGTCTGTCTTGATTCCCCGTTGCGAATGGATGGCAATAGCATCACTCGGCATCTTGAAGGCAGGCTGTGCTTACCAACCTCTTGATCCCAGCTATCCGAAAGAGCGCCTGAACTTCATGATGCAGGATGCTGAAGCAAAGTTGCTCATCGCCGACGAGGAACTACGCGAGATTGTGGACGAATATAAAGGCGATGTCCTGCTCACCAAAGAGCTTAAAGACCTTAAGGACTCAAAGGATCTTAAGGATTCTACCTCGCCTTCCTCACTCTTCATCCTACTTTACACTTCCGGCTCTACTGGTGTGCCAAAGGGTTGCCAGCTAACTCACGGCAATCTTGTTGCTTTCTGCAACTGGTATCAACGTTTTTATGACTTGCAAGCAGAGAATCGTGTTGCGGCTTACGCGAGCTATGGCTTTGATGCTTGCATGATGGACCTTTATCCTACTCTGACTTGTGGAGCAACAGTTTACATTATTCCTGAAGAGATTCGACTCGACCTGATTGCCCTCAACGAATACTTCGAGAAGAACCATATCACACATTCCTTCATGACGACGCAGGTAGGTTATCAGTTCGCAACAAGCATCGAAAACCACTCCCTGAAGTACCTCTCAACAGGTGGAGAAAAGTTGGCTTCACTTGTTCCCCCAAAAGGTTACAAGTTCTATAATGTGTATGGTCCGACGGAGTGCACTATCTTCACGACCACATACTGCGTCAAGGAGAAGCTTAAGGAGATACCCATCGGCAAGCCTCTCGACAACATGCGCCTCTACATCGTCGACCAGCAAGGCCATCGCTTGCCCGTCGGAGCAGCAGGTGAACTTTGGGTGGCAGGACCGCAAGTGAGCCGCGGCTACTTGAATCGTCCCGAGAAGACTGCGGAGACTTACATCAGCAACCCCTTCACGTCGGACGAGAAGTACAGCCGTGTCTATCGAACTGGCGATATAGTTCGCTTCCTTCCTGATGGAAACATTCAGTTCGTAGGTCGTCGCGATGGGCAAGTGAAGATCCGAGGCTTCCGCATCGAACTCAAAGAAGTGGAGGCCGTCATCCGTGAGTTCCCAGGCATCAAGGATGCTACTGTGCAGGCATTCGATGTCGAAGGCACCGGTGGCGGCAAGTTCATCGCTGCTTACATCGTAAGCGATCAGCAGATAGATATCGAAGCGCTCAACAACTTCATCCTCGACGAGAAGCCTCCTTACATGGTTCCTGCAGTCACCATGCAGATAGATGCAATACCGCTCAACCAGAACCAAAAGGTCAACAAGCGTGCCCTGCCGAAGCCAGAGAAGAAGGTTGAAGCCGTAGCAGAAGTGAATGCTCCGATGAATGTGCTTGAGCAGGAACTGCACGACATCATCGCCGGCATTGTGAACAACGAGGACTTCGGCATTACGACGGTCCTTGGCTATGCAGGCCTCACATCCATTACTGCCATCAAACTGGCTGTGCAGATTAACAAACGCTATGGCGTCACCCTCGATGCCAAGTCGCTCGTCAAGACTGCAACCCTGCAAAGCATCGAGAACGAGATATTAAAGAGCTTGATGCAACCCCATTCAACCCATCAAGCCCAATCAACCCAATCATCCCATCAAGCACACTCTGCTCCCCTGAGCTATGCCCAGACAGGCGTCTACTTCGATTGCCTGAAGAATCCCACGTCGACGGTCTATAACATTCCTTACCTGCTGACCTTCCCCGCAGGCACAGAAGCAGGCAAGCTTGCCGAGGCGGTCAAGGCTGTTGTGGAAAGCCATCCCGAACTCAGCGTGCATTTCACTACGGAAGGCAACACCATCATCCAGACCTTGGAGGACAGCGTGCCTGCCCAGGTGCCTGTTTCCGAGATGACGGATGAGGCTTTGGCGGCTTACAAGAATGAGTTCGTGCAACCCTTCAACCTGCAGAAAGCGCCGCTTTATCGCTTCGAGATAGTCAAGACGGAGAGCGCCGTCCATCTGCTCATGGACATCCATCACCTTGTCTTCGACGGTGGCTCGGCCGACCTGTTTATCCGTCAGATATGCGCAAGGCTCGAAGGCCAGACGATAGAGAAGGAAGCGTACTCTTACCTCGACTTCGTGACCGACCAGCAGGCAGCGGAAGACACCGAGGAGTTCCGCGAGGCACAGCGTTTCTTTGCAGAGAAACTGCAGACCTGCGAAGGAGCCAGCGAGATACCTGCCGACCTGAGTCATAGTGACGACGAGCAAGGCTTCATCGGCGAGGCTGTTTGTCTTCCCGACTTCGACAAGGTGACAGCTTTCTGCCGAGAGCATGACATCACGCCTGCGCATCTCTTCCTTGCCGCAACGGCTTACGTCGTCTCCCGCTACACGAACAATCGCGAGGTCTATCTCTGCACGGTCAGCAGCGGCCGAAGTAACCTGAAGATAGCTGACACTGTGGGCATGTTCGTCAATACGCTTGCCCTTGGACTGAACGTTGAGGACGTCAGCGTCCGCAGTTTCCTTCAGAAAACAAGCGAGACGTTCGACCAGACGCTGCGTCACGAGGACTATCCCTTCGCACGTATCGCCTCCGACTACGGCTTCCGCCCTGCCATCGCCTACGCTTACCAGGTTGGTGTCCTCTCTGAGTATCGCACCAACGGCAACACGATAGGGCAGGAATTGCTGGAGCTCAACGTACCCAAGTTCAAGATAAACATCAAGATAGAATCAAGGGGTGTTGTCGTGCAGTACGACGACTCGCTTTATTCCGACCGACTGGGCGAGGCGCTTGCCGAAAGCATTGTGGCTGTCACGGAGCACATGATGCAGCAGCCCGAAACTCAGGTTAGGAAGCTTTCCATCGTCAGCAAGAAGCAGGAGGAAGAGCTCGAAGGCCTTCGCCAGACGGCAACAGGCGAGGCGCCCTTCAAGCTGTTCCACGATTGCATCAGCCACTTTGCACAGACGCAACCGGAGCACGAGGCGTTGGTTGCCATCGACGGCAAGTTCACCTACAAGGAAATGGATGATGTGACGAACCGCATCGCCAATGGCTTGCGTCAGAGAGGTGTCAAGGAACGAGACAGAGTGGCTCTGCTCTTGCCGCGCACCAGCAGACTCATCCTCTCGCTCTTCGGCGTGCTGAAGGCTGGGGCAGCATACATCCCTTGCGACCCCGAGTATCCTGCTGACCGCATTAAGCTCATCCTCGAGGACAGCGAGGCGCGCTACATCATCACGACTGCCGACCGCCTCGACAGTGTGCCTGCCGACAAAGCCATCAACGTGGAGGAACTGATTCAATGTCAGCTGACAACAGACAATAGACAACAGACAATCACAGGCGACGACCTTGCCTACCTTATATATACTAGTGGCTCGACGGGTCGCCCGAAAGGCGTGATGCTACGACACGAAGGCATCTGCAACTACCTCTACGGGCATCCGGCCAACGTCTTTGCCAATGCCGTGCTGACCGACGCCAAGCGCATAATGAGTGTGACGACAATATCGTTCGACGCGGCGCTGCAGGACATCGGCATGTGCTACTTCAACGGCAAGACGCTCATCCTCGCGACGGAGGAGCAGGCAAACAATCCGCTTGACCTCGCTAACCTCATCAACGAACAACAAATCAATATGGTGAGCGGAACGCCATCGCGTTGGCAGACATGGCTGACGAGTGAAGACTTCTGCCAAGCCATCTCGAAGGTCAACATCTGCCGTGCCGGCGGCGAGAAGTTCTCTGACCAGTTGCTCTCGCAAATGCGCAAGGTGACGAAGGCGCGCATCTTCAATTGCTACGGCCCGACGGAGATAACCGTCGCCTCAAACAATGCTGAGCTGACGAACGTCAAGTTCGTGACGGTCGGCAAGCCGCAGCTCAACGTCAAGGAATTCATCGTAGACGGCGACGGCAATGAGCTTCCGGTTGGCGTCGTGGGTGAACTCTACATCGGAGGTCGCGGCGTGGCTCGAGGCTACAACAACCTCGAGGAGATGACGAAGGAACGTTTCGTCGAGTATCATGGCGAGCGCATCTACAAGTCGGGCGACTACGCGAAGTGGCTGCCGGACGGCAATGTCGTCATCCTCGGCCGCACAGACCATCAGATTAAGCTGCGCGGCCTGCGCATCGAGCTGGGCGAGATAGAGAACGTCATGCTGAAGGTGGAGGGCATGAAGAAGGTCGTCATCCTCATCCGCAAGCTGAACGACAAGGAACACCTCTGCGCCTACTACACCGCCGACCGCGAGATAGCGCCCGACGCGCTGAAGGCCGAGATATCGAAGAGCCTGACGCAATACATGGTGCCGACGGCTTACCTGCAACTCAAAGAGATGCCGATGACGCCCAACGGCAAGACAGACGTGAAGGCGTTGCCCGAGCCGCAACTTGCCGTCACGTCGGCCTACGTCGCACCAAGCAACGAGACCGAGCAGACGTTCTGCAACATCTTCGGTGACATCCTGCAGATGGACAAGGTGGGCGCCACGGACAACTTCTTCGAGCTGGGCGGCACAAGCCTCGTCGTGACACGCGTCATCATCGAGGCCGACAAGGCAGGCCTGCACGTGGCTTACGGCGACGTCTTTGCCAACCCGACGCCAAGACAGCTGGCAAGGCTGATTAATGGGGATAATGGGCAAGATGGGCAGGATGAGGAAAGCTCCTTCGACTACACAGCCATCGATGCTCTGCTGCAAGGCAACACGCTCGATGCGTTCCGCAAGGGCGAGCGTCAGCAGCTTGGCAACGTCCTGCTGACAGGCGCGACGGGTTATTTAGGCATCCACATCCTGCACGACCTCATCGACTCCGACGCGGAGAACATCTATTGCCTGGTGCGTGCGAAGACTCAGGAGAAAGCCGAAAGCCGCCTCCGAACGTTGCTGTTCTACTACTTTGCCGACGCCTTCAAGGACCTCTTCGGCAAGCGTCTGCACGTCGTACTCGGCGATGTGACGGAGGACTTGACTGCGAAGCTTTCAATGTTCAATGTTCAATGTTCAATGGTTATCAACTGTGCCGCCATCGTGAAGCACTTCAGCGAAGGCACGGAGATAGAGGACGTCAACATCGGCGGCGCGCAACGTTGCGTGGACCTCTGCTTGAAGACAGGCGCCAGACTTGTCCACATCTCCACTGCCAGCACGCGAGGCTTGTGGACGGGAGATGCCGCGCACAAGGACGAAGTCTTTACCGAGCAGCGTTTCTTCATGGGGCAGTACCTCGGCAACAAGTACATCTACTCGAAGTTCATGGCCGAGCGGCTCATCCTCGACGCGATTGCCAAGCAAGGACTGAGTGCGAAGATTATGCGCGTGGGCAACCTTGCTGCCCGAAGCACCGACGGAGAGTTCCAGGCGAACTTCTCCACAAACAGCTTCATGGGTCGCATAAAGGTCTATAACATGCTGGGATGCTGCCCGTACGCGATGCGCAACAAGCGTGTCGAGTTCTCGCCTATCAACGAGGTGGCGCACGCCATCATCCTGCTTGCAACGAGCCCGAAGGAGTGCGTCGTCTTCCATCCCTACAACATACACTTCCAGTTCCTGGGCGACGTATTGACCGGCTTGAGCACGGTTGGCGAGGGCATCCGTTTCGTGGAGCAGGAAGAGTTTGCAGAGACGATGGAGCGTGCGAAGTCAGATCCGCAGAAGGCCGCGCAGATGTCGTCGCTCTTGGCTTATCAGGACATGGCCCACGGACAGAAGACCAGCGATGTGGAGCGCGACAACGACTACACCACGCAGGTGCTCTACCGACTCGGTTTTGCCTGGTCGCCCACGTCGTGGGACTACGTGGAACGCATGCTGACGGCTATCGGAGGCTTCGGCTTCTTCGAATAAAGGCTTATGAAAGAGGCAGATCTTAACAAGCAATTCTACAATTACCTGTGGGCGTACATCCTTGTTGCGCTGTCGGGATGCCTCGGGAATGTTGTCGATGGCATCATCGTGGGCAACCTCATCAGCGAGGACGGCGTGAGCGCCATCAACCTCTCGAAGCCCATCAACCAGTTTATCTTCACCTTGCACCTGCTCATCAACGCGGGAGCCGGCATGTTGGTGGCTTACGCGCTGGGCAGGAAGGACATCCAGGAGGCTCGTCGCTTCTTCACCCAAGCCCTCTCGCTCAGTGTCGGACTCGGCATCTTGCTGGCCATCGTGGGCGGAGTCGTCTTTCCGAGCGAGACGGCGCGACTGCTTTGCAGCAACGACCAGATACTGCCTTTGGCTCGCGACTACATGCAGATTCTGCTGCTCGGCAACCCCGCGTTCATCCTGATGTGGGGGCTCTCGACGATGGTTGGCGTGGACGGCAAGCCGAAACTTGTTTCCTTGGCCGTCATCATCGACAATGCCGCGAACCTCTTCCTCGATATTGTCTTCATCAAGTGGCTCGGTTGGGGCATCGCAGGCTCGTCCGCCGCAACAGTAGTAGGCCATCTGATTGGCATCGCCATCCTGCTTACGCATTGGAAGACCCACCCCCGACCCCTCCCTTGCAGTGAGGGGAGCAGTTGCCGGCTCCGTTTCTCCTTCGCTTATCTGTTGCCTTCTAAAGTATCAACTCCCATCCCTAACAGGGAGGGGTCGGGGGTGGGTCTTATCATCAAGCAAGGTGCTCCTTTGGCTATCGCCTCGATTTCTTTGACGCTGCTCCTGCTCTCGGCCAACACCATCGTGCTCGGCACTTTGGGTCGCACCGGCATCTTTGCCTTTGCTGTCTGCATGAACTTGCTTCAGGTCTATAACCTCTTCCTCTCGGGCACCTGCCAGACGCTGCAGTCGTTGGGAGCCATCCAAGTAGGGCAGGGCAATGTCGAAGGCATACGGATGGTGATTAGGAAGGCGTTTCGCTTCATCACGGCGGCAATGATAGTGACCTGTCTGCTTGTCTGGCTCTGGCCGACGGGCATCGTCAGGCTCTTCGGAGCGAACGACGCAGCCTTCGTCAGCGAAGGTATTCATGCCCTTCGCATCTTCGCGCTCAGCTTCATGCCGTTCTGCTACATCTATGTCCTGATGATAGTTTACAAGCTCTACCACCACCATCGCATGGCCTTGTTCATCTCCTTCGCCCTCTCCCTGACCGTCATTCCCGTGCTTTGGATAATAGCGAAGACAGCCCCGCAATGGCTTTGGTACAGCTATCTCATTGCTTACCTGATTGAGGCCGCGCTCATTTGGCTGCTTCATAAAGCCAATAAGGTCAGGTTCATCCTGCCTCATTCGTAGGCTCGCTTACTCGAAGATTTCGGCAAGTTTTTGTCCTAATGCTTCGCCATGCAGCCAGGGGCCTGCGATAACCTTTCCGTCGGGGGCATAAAGAAGAACCTGAGGGATGGCCCAAATGTTGTAGAGACTGCAGACCTCGCTGTCCCAACCCTTCAGGTCGCTTATCTGAGGCCAAGGGATGTCCATCTCCTGTACACACGTTTCCCAGTTCTCTTGCTTATAGTCCAGGGAGATGCCGACCACCTCGAAGCCTTTCTCTTTGTACTTCTCGTAGTTTGCCTTTATGTTGGGAATCTCTGCTCTGCACGGTCCGCACCAGCTCGCCCAGAAATCGACAAGCACATACTTGCCTTTGCCAACGTAGTCGGTCAGGTGACACTCCTTGCCTTCAAGGTCTTTGCCTACGAAGTCCACAACCTCAGCACCTTCCTTCTTGTTCTTCTCGCCAGCAATCACACGAAACACATATTCAAGCTGCTTGTGGTCCTTGTGTTTGTATGCGGTTAGGAACGAGTCCACGAACTCCATCCCATGGTCGTTAATATAGTCGTTTGCATACTTGCACAGGAAGAAGACGGGCACCAGATTGTCAGCGTTGTCCAAAACGGCCTGCTTCTTTGCAGCCTTTATTTCCGCATCAATCTCATCCCAACGCTTATCCAAGTCGGCTTCTGCAACTGCAGGAATGGAGCCGTTATACTTCTCGCGCAGTTTTCCATACTCTTTTCGGAGATCGACGATTTTGTTTTCTGCGGCTCTCAATTGGTTGCGTGCCTCGGCCAGTTTCATGTTCTGCTCGGAGCCTTTTGTTATTTCGCCTACGCCATCCTTTATGGTTACCTCGATAGGCGTACCGTCGGCAATAACGGAACAAACCAAGGGGCTGCTTTTGTCGATGCAGCGGTCAATCACGACAACAAATGCCTCTGTCGTATCAAGTACAAATGTGATGATACTGTCTTCGACACTTTGTGCTTGCTGAATAGGACTTAGCTTGCCGAAAGTGTTGAGGTAGATGGGCTTGGGTTCGCCCAATTCTCCCACAACCTTTATCTCGGTCGATGTCCTTGTCTCTGTCTCTACGCAACCTGCCAGACAAAGGGTTGCGAGCATAGTCATTAAAGAAACCTTTTTCATGTTACGTGTTTTGTTTAAGTGAAGTTCTCTTGTACCTTTCACTTTTAATACCCTTCACGAACCTTTTTATATAACATGGAGGGTGAACTTTTAAGGATTATTAAGGAATCTATGCCAGATTGCTCCTGCGTTTCATCTGCGAGTGTTTGGCAATGAAGCGTGTTTCAGCCTGCCTCACTCGTAGTGGCGGATTCTGACGTCGATGCCCTCGGACTTCAGTTCTGCTGGGAGATTCGAGACGTCTGTCTGCCCGTAGTGGTAGGGGAAGAGCACCTTCGGCTTGATGATTTTAGCGGCCTTGACCACTTGCTCCGTTGTCATCGTGTAGGGTTGGTTGCAGGGCAGGAAAGCTATGTCGATGTCCTTGATGCCTTCCATCTCGGGAATGTCCTCCGTGTCGCCAGCGATGTAGATTCGCAGGCCGTCGAGGGTGAGGATATAACCGTTGTCGCGTCCCTTCGGATGGAACTTCTCGCGACCTTCCGTCGTGTTGTAAGCAGGTACGGCCTCCACGCTGAACTGCTTGGAAATCTGCATCTTGTCGCCGTTCTTCATAGCCTTTCCCTGCCCGAACATCTCGGCACAACGCCCGTTTAGAATAACCTGAGTCTTCTTCCTGGAGAGGAGTTTGAGCGTCTGCTCGTCGTAGTGGTCGCCATGTTCGTGTGTCACGAAGATGAAGTCGGCTTGGGGGAAGGCAGAATAGTCCACAGTTCTGCCGCCAAGTTTGCTGACCGGATCAATTTCTATCTCCTTTCCGTCGAACTCGATACGAATGCTGGCATGCATCAAGGCATGAAACTTGACGGTCTTTCCGCCCTTCGTCTGGAACTCGTCAACCTCGTAGTTCTGCTGAGCGCAGGCTGCCGTGAAGCCCAACGTGGCCAGCAGGCAAGTAAGAATCTTCTTCATGAGAAAGCTGTTTTGATGTGGTAAATCCGTGACAAAGATAGCGAATAGTTTTGAATTAGCCGTATCTTGCCGATGATTTTTTGCTGCCTAGTTATGAAATTAAGCGTTGAACGGCACCCGACTAGGCAAGCCAAGTTGATTGCACAGTCGCGATGCTGCAACGAATTTGACTGGTGAAGTTGAGCGACGCGGCTCGCTTCAGTCCCTCTTCTTGGGCGTCTTCTGGAACTTGTAGATGACGTGCAGGAGGCCGTATCGCGGCAGAACATTGGTGAAGGTCTCTGTGCGGCCTTGCGCGTTGATGGTTCGCGTGACATTACTCAACTGCCCGAGGATGTCGAAGCCGTCAAGCATCACAACCCACTTGCCCTTGAAGAGCGCACGAGCCAGGCGGGCGTTCCAGACGACGTCGGCTGTATTGAGGCTCGCATCGGCATAACCCGTTCGGCCATAAAGCGTTAAGTCTGTGGTGAGGTCGAACTTCCAGGGAAGGTGTACGATAGCGTCTGCGCCGATGCGATACTGCCATGCGTTGATGTTCTGGAACGTCGAGCGGTCGCTCGTGTAACGGTTCCAAGCCACATCCGACGAGAAGCCGAGGGTGTGTTTTCCAAGCGCGAGACTCACTTTAGGCGAGAAAGAAAGAGTTGCAGAGCGCACGACAAGCCTCTCCCCAACCCTCTCCAAAAGAGAGGGAGACCAGCCTGCTGCCTCGCCGCCATTCGCCCCTCCTTCGGAGGGGACGGGGGAGGCTTCGGGTTGGCTAATATCAACACTATTCCTATAGCTGAATTGCGTGACCATGCTGGCGCTGTGCTTCTTGCCGTCACCAAAGCTGTAGTTGATGGTGTGCTTGGCCGAGGCGTCCCAGTTGCCGTTGACATTCGTCGGACAGAACGTGCGTCGGCCGGTCGCGCGGTCATAGATCTGGCCCATACCTATCGCGTTGTGCGTGAAGCCATAACTGAGGTCGAGGCGGTTGTGCATACGCTTGTTCATCGAATACAGGTTGCCGTCTAGGACAGCGTCGGTGCGGATGGCGTAGCGAAGGTCAGGGTTGCCGATGCGGATGTTCATGGGATCTGTGTCATCCACTATGCCTGCCTCGTTCAAAAGCTCAGGTGCCTCGCTCCTCACCCGCACTTCGAGTCCGGCATGATGCCCGTCCTTAGTCCTCAGCCAAGGCTTTGTCTTGAACTCGAACGTCGGGCTGAAGCGGTGGAGAAGGGTGTCGATGCTGCCTCGCTCGTAGTCGTGGCGCTGCGCATTCAGCGTGGCATCTATCCTGAAATCGAGGTAGAACTGCCCCCAAGCCTTCTGTCCCAAGCCGTATTTAAAGTCGGCCCAAAAGGCGTTTGTGTTGTCGATGTAATGCGCCAAATGACTGTTCGTGCGGTCGAAGACCTGCTGATGTTCGGTCACGCTCGGCAGCAAGTCGATGGGTTTAGAGAAGGTGGAGTCAGCATTCGCCAGGCGGTCCAAGCGATAGATGCTCTCCTGTTCGCGCCGATTGCTGTGGTTAAAGCTATAGCCAAGCAGCAATTGGCGATAATGTTCGCCAAGGGAGAACGTATACTGGACGTAGGGATTGAGTTCGAACTTGCTGCGAGGCGGGGCGTCGACGAACTGATGACGGAACAAAAGCCCCCTTCTATCTTCCCCCAAGGGGGAAGTACCAAGCCCCTCCCCCTTGGGGGAGGATGGGAGGGGGCCTGCCTGTTGTCGGCTGAACTCCTGCCTTTTGTTCTCCTTGTAGCTGGCGTTTATGCCGAAGTTCAGGAAGTCGCCCGTGCCCTTTATCTTCTTTGTCTCGAACAGGGTGGCGTTTGCCTCGATGTCGTGCCCCGTGCCTCTGCTCTCACGTAGCTGGCGGTTGATGAGCGTGTCGCGCAGGTTGGGGCGTGGAGATGTCGGGGAGAAGAGGTCGTCGAGCAATTGATGGCTGACCTCGACAGGCGCAGAGAAGAGGGCCGACGTGCTGCCGGAGGCGTTCCGGAAGTAGCGGTAGCTGGCATCGGCCGTTGCCTGCGTCCGCAGTCGATTGCCTTTATAGATGAAGCGGTGCCACGTCGAGACGTCCCACGCTTCGTTCTTCATGTTGCCGAAGCCGTAGTCGTAGGTGTCGCCATTGGGCAGAAATGTCTGCGTCGTGGTGCGCGTGTCCTGCCATTCCTTCGTGTGATGCGCCTCGACATAGACAAAGTAATCCCGTTTCTCGTCGTCCGACATCAAGTTGATATCCACGCGGGCCATCTCGTTGCGACTCAGCTTGCCGGACCTGTCGGGCTGCCATCCGTCGCCCCCTATCAGGTCGTACGAGTCTTCGTCGTTCAGGTTGTTGGCTTTGGCAAAGAAGCGTATGTTCGACCGCTCGTCGCTCCGCATGGCGAAGAGGCGTGCCAGGTAGGGCGTCTCGTCCTGCCGAAGTCCCGCTCCGGCCTCGATGTTTGCTATCCAGCCGACCATGTATTCGCGCTTCAGACGCACGTCGATGACGTGGTGCTGACTGCTCTCGTCGGTCCGCCCGAGCCATTCATTCTCCTCCGTCTGCTTGTCATAGACGGCCACGTCCTTCACCGTGTAGGCCGGCAGGTTCTCGAGCATGAGCTTCCGACTGCCTTTGAAGAGGTCCTTGCCATTCAGCAAGAGGTCGTCCACGAACTTGCCATTGTGGTAGATTCGCCCGTCGCTCTTGAATTCCACTCCAGGCAACTGACGCAACAGGGCGTCGAGCATCGAGCCTTCCGCCAGTTGGAACTGGCTGGCATCGTACACGACGGTGTCGCCCCTGAAGTAGAAGCGGACGCGAGATGCCTTGACGGTCACCTCCTGCAGGGTCTTCGAAACCTTATGAAGATAGAAGGGCGAGACATAGCGCGACGTTTCACGTCGGCCGACTTTGTCCACCACATAAGTATAGCAGACAGTCCGATAGTCGTCCATCGAAATGCGGAAGATGTAGTGGCGGGGTAGGGCAGGCACCTCGATGTTGAAGCGTGCCACGTCGTAGTCCACTTCCTTGCCGCTCCCGTCGTAGTAGAAGGCAGACTGCCTGGCACGGACCGAGTCTATGAGCGTGCTGTCCTCGGCGAGGAGTTCCACCTTTGCGTCCATCAGTCCTTCGTGCGATTGGGCATCATAGACCGTGCCGGAGAGCTTGATGGTGCGTGGCTTGTAGCGCGAGTCGTACTGCACAAAGACCTGCTTTTCCTTGACTTTCACCTTGACGGGCTGTCCCGAGCAGAGTCGTTTGATGGCCTCCATCATGGAGAGACCATTGAGGTTGGCGTGGACGGGAAGGTTCTCGAGGTCGTTCGCGATGAAGTTGATGGTGTATTCCGTCTGCATGTCGCGCAGAGTGGCAAGTGCGTAGGCGAGCGATTCGCCGCGGAAGGTCAGGTCGCGAGCCGAGAGGCTCAACCCGAAACTCACATATATAATAAGGTATAAGACTGCCCTTTTCATTTCGCGCCCTCCTTCTTCTCGTCCGATTCAACGTAGAGGATGTTGAGGTCCTGCGTGATGCGGAAGCCGTCGAACATGTTCATCATCTCCACAAACTCTCTGAGCGTGTGCGAAGTACGGCAGGTGATGAAGAGTCGCAGGTGTGCCGGAGCCTTGTCTCCCCAGATGACCTGTCGCTCATAGTGCCTGCTGACGACGGCCAGGATGCTGTCCAGGCGGATGTTCTCGAAACGGAAGATGGTGTCGCCATCCTGCACGTCGACGTAGAAACGCTCAGTCTTGACCGCCGTCGTATCTGTTGTCCGTTGTCCGTTGTCCGTTTTGACCTTGTAGAAGAAGGCTCGATAGCTGGCCAACGACATGATGCCGAGGAAGGCGACAGCAAGGAATATCGCTGCAACGCGGCGAAGGAAAGACCCACCCCAGCCCTCCCCTAAAGGGAGGGAGTTGACTCCGTCGAGCGATTGCTTCTCCCCCTTTAAGGGGGAGTTAGAGAGGGTCTTTTGCCACGCAGCCTCTGTATCCGGCTCCTTATCAAGCTCGGCCATCATCCTTTCGAGCTGCTCGTCGGAGTAATTCTCCGGGTATTCCTGCATGTCGAAGAACAGTTTCTTATCGTCTAAGGGGTTCATAAGCTCTTCGGATTAAAGTGTTTCTTGACTTCTGTGATGGCGTGCGAGAGGCGTTTCCACACGGCAACCTTGCTGATGCCCTCGGCCGCGGCAATCTCCTCGTAGCTGTAACCTTCCGTGAAACGCAGGTTGAAGATACGCTGCTCGCGTTCCGAAAGATGGCTGGTGGCGAACTCCACGATGTCCTCCAGCCAGTCGTCTTCACTCTCCTGACTGTTGTCTGTAGTCCGTTGTCTGTAGTCTTGAAGGACGTTTTCATGCCGGAGTCGCTTCAGACATCGGTTCCGGACGCTCGTCATCAAGTAGCGTTCCTCCGTCCCTGGCATGAGATCCGTCCCGCCACGAAGCAGGCTCTCGAAGATGTCCTGACAGACATCCTCGCTCTCCTGCACGTCGAAGAGCAGGGTGCGCGCCACCCGCTGCATCCGTGCGTAATGCTGCATGAACAGACTCCTTACGGCCTCGCGTTCCATCACGTCTTTACTTATAATACCCCTCAAAGGCAGAAAAAACTAACCCCAAAGGTAAAAAATCATGCAAAAATACGAAATTTTGTGGGATTTGACGGCTTTTCCGACCCTATTTCTGCTGGTTGATAACGAATATTAACAACGGGAGTTGCCCAATTTGGGCTGATTAAGAACCCAACACAGCGAATCAAGTTATTTGCACGTACATGTATGTGCAATTGCACATACATGTAAATTCAATTGCACATACATGTACGTGCAATGAACTCGACTTGCCAAATTGGGTAACTGAATGGCATAAAAAGAGTGGCACAACGCCCTAAACGATGTGCCGCTCCGTGTCTCGCCAGCCGCTTTTTCTGGGCAAAACTATGGTTCCAACGCTTTGTCAATCTGCTTCCTGATGTCCTCGAGAACTGCATCGCCGAAGCCTGTCTGCTCCCAGACCTTGCGGCCCTGGCGGTCGAAGAGGTAGTATTGTGGTATCCCGCTTAGTTCCGGAATCTCTTTCCACTGGCTGCTCGGCATGCGATAATGCAGGCCGGGAATCTTGACGACGCATTCTCTCCACTCGTTCATGTTGCTGCTCTCGTCGGTGAGATACACAAAGACGACGTCCTTGTCCTTCAGCTCCTCCTTGAGCGGCTCCATTGCCTCGATGCCTTGCCTGCATGGGCCGCACCACGTGGCCCAAAGGTCGAAGAAAACCACCTTGCCGGGATGCTCCGCGACAATGGTTTCGAGGAGCTTCGAGCCAGGCACTTCGGGCGTCTGCTTTATGCGGTCTTTTGCCTCCAGACGCATGCGCTCGAACTGCACGCGGTTGCTGTCGATGAACTCCTGCAGGACGCGCTGGAAGTGGGGATGCACCATCCGTATCGAGTCCTCGGGCAGCACATTGCCTTCGCTCATGACATCACACATTCTGCGTGCTTCCGCCATGGCCTTCGTCATCTTGTACGGCTCCGTTTCCGTCATGCCGTTTGCCTCGAGATAAGGCAGGAACTCGGGCGAGAGAGGGAACCAGAAGCTGCGTCCGTCGCGAAGGAATTGGAGGTCGCGGGCGTGAGGATCGACAAGCGTGTAAGTGCTCTTCAGATGCCGGAGCGTGCTGTCGGGGTTCTGAACACGTTTCTGAAAGGCAATCATATCGACACCTCCTACACAAGCACGCACATAGCTCCGCTCGACGAAAAGCGTCAGGAAGTCCCTCTGTCTGTGGGTATAGTTCTTGCGCTTCAGCACGCCTTGCTTCAAGGTGTCAAGGTTCTGCCACAACTTGTCGCGCCACTCGGGAAAGTCCTTCACGTCTTCATGGCTCGGCAACGGTGACATGCCGAGATAGTAAATGTTCAGGTTTTCCAGCAGCACCTCGTTAAGGTCGGCAGCGGAACCGCCCAGGCGATAGCCTTTATGCTGGGGCTTGCCCGCCGCAAAGTCGTGAAGCCAGGCTTCGCAGGCGTCGGGGTCGGCATCCATGGTCAGCGTCTCGCCCGGAATCAAAAGCAAAGGGAACTGCCTGTTGGGCGTATTCTTCTCTATCTTGTAAAAGGTAAAGATGGGCAGGGTTGCTGTGTAGGCGGGATTGGAAAAGCGTTTCGACGTTCCATCTGTGTGTACATCGGCGCGATAGTTACTGGTGATGGGGTCGCGACAGGGTTCGTCAAACCACCCCAACTGGCAGATGCTGTCGCCAAAGGCTGTGGCTATGAAGGTCGCCTCGCCGTATGTCAAGGTCAACGGCTCCAGCGGCTTGCCGTCGTCTTCACGTGGCTTCGGTGCAGGAAGGAGTTCTGGGTAAAGCTTGCCATCCAGCCTGATGCCGTAGATTGTCCATGAGTTCGGGTCGTCGCTCTCAATGTAGTCGAACGTCTTTGTGCCCTTCGGCAGCGGGTCAAAATAGAGGATAAGGGAGTCTCGCTGCGCGTTCCTCTCATAAGCTTTGCCCAGCTCAAGGGCATCATCTTCAAGGACTTGGGTGCCATCATGCGTCAGGATGCGTCCCTTCTGAAAGGCAAACTGCTGCCCATCCACTTCAAGGCGGCCTCCATCCGTGCTCCAACCGCCCCGAGAGGCGCAGGCCACGTGGAGATGCACGATTGTTGCCTGCTTCGTCAGCTCCACCTTGACGGGCCAGATGTTGGCATTGTAAAAGGAATTCTTCATTAGTGAACGGAACGCAGGACGCTCGATGACGACGTCCTTAGCCTGCCCTGCCATTGCAACAAGAGCAAGCAGAAAGATGATGATTCGTTTCATATTTTTGTCTGTTTAACGTGTATCTCCTACTTATAATACCCTTCAAAGACAGAAAAAGCTAACCTAATAACAAAAAATTCCGCGTAAGCAAGCCTACGCGGAATTCCTTATTGATAGATTTGATGTTGCTTATTTGACCTCCTCAAATCTAACATGTATTGATAATCAGCGATTTACGAAAGTCTTGGTACAAATATGGAACACCATAAGCATCTTGGATGTTGTCCCTCAATAACTATCGATAAGCATCCGTGTGATGCTCTTCCTATTCTTCTTTGTCCTTTTCTTTGTATTTCTTTCTTTTGTTGGTGCAAAGGTACAAATAATTCTGCAACAGAGCAACGGTTTATTGAACAAATGCTACGACAGATGCTATTTTTCTAATAAAAGCACTTTTACCGTAGATTCCAAAGCCCACAAGTTTACAGTACATCCTAGCAATTGACGTAAATCGCTCACTCCTTTCGTAGTTCAGTATGTGCTGTTGATTTGGCGTAGTGCATGCCAATCCAAAAGTTTGTGATAATGATTATTATTTCATCCTATACGCTGGTGCCAATATAACCTCGTCGTTTTCTTTAAAAGGTGGATAGCCTCCAGTCATTTCCATCAGCCTTTTACCATACTCGGTTACTTTCCAGTTAAAGGATGTTGGAGAAATCATTTGAGCATGAGCAAAAGACTCAATTGTCGATTCCATATCGTTTCTAATCACAGTCTCAGCGACAGCACCTTCAAAATTAATCTTCATATCAACAACTTTAGGGGTCAGGCAAATATTAAGTCCTTCGCCTTCGGTGGGTACAGAAGGATATACTATTCCTTCAAAATTGAAGTTACGAATGATAAAGTCAACGCACGTTGCTGTCACTTCGTAAATACATGAAGAGCCTGGAGTCGCCATTAAATCTCCGATAAAAGAAAAGAACTCAATAGAGTTTTTTGAGTAATTATCTTTGCAGTAGGTTTCCCATCCTTCGCGAAACATACTTAGTTCGCTACAAGCTCTTTTATAATTCTCAGAAATAGGGAAGGAAAAAAGATGAATATCCTCCTTCACCCTCCAAACACTTTGCGTAAATATATAATGTTGATAAGTGTGGACCTCTTTCAAAATGTTCAAGGTTTCCATCGCACTAATAATTCTAGGTATAGCTCCGGTCTTCTCAGCATCCTTTGTAAACACAGACGCATAGAACATAGGGTGTCCTTTCAGGGAAGCTCGGTCTGTACGAGTTACACAATGTGATGGAGGATATGACAAATCCGAGACTTCGTAAAAAAGATCTTTTTTGTCGTTTATCCGGCTGCGAATAATCTTCTGCCTTTTTAATAATAGAAGAGGAATTAATGCAATATCCTCTCCAAAAGAACGTAGGATGGATAGAAACACATCGGCCTCAAACTGATTCTCTTCTATCATCTTTTTTACTATCTCTATCTCTTTCATTTATTCTAAATTGCTTTTCATTACTTCATGGCTAAAATATACAATTGAGACGTATCTTATCTGCTTTTTTTATTGGCGACATCTCTTGCGTAAACACTCCAAATCAGCCTCCACGCCCTCCTTCGACACTAACGAATCCTTTGGCAGCACGGAGTAGTTCTTGGCTATGTTCTCTTTCTTGCCGCTGAACCATTCGCAGAATGCTGTTTGGAGGAAAGAGTCACCATCAAGGTTGTCTTTCTCATTATACCTTATTATATTAGTGACGAACTGTTTCAACTCAGCATTGCGTAGTTTCTTATTCAACGGAATGCCCAAATCCTTGTTGGCAGATACCTGGCCAGTTTCAATAAACAGTTTGACAACGTTGCATACTTTTCTACATCTTCTACAGGAGTACCAGCAAGTGAGAATACAAGCATAGTGTACTCTTCTGTATTGGTCAGTCGCCTCTTTCGTTCTTCTTCCTGACATCGCTTGATTTCTGCTTCAAG
>JAGCXU010000145.1 GCA_017961145.1 Bacteroidaceae bacterium
AATTTGGTAGTGTCGGAAAAATTTCGTACCTTTGTAGTGGATTTAGAACAGAGGTTCAAGGCATCGAAAACAGGGCCCGTTTCCGCTGCATGAACTGACGCTCAGGAATCCGCCACAACGTGAAAGAAAGCAAAACGCGACGTGTTAAAAGTGGCCACGCAGCATGTTAAGTTTGCTTACTCACCACAATATATGAAATAGGGACACGCAGCGGCGCATCCCTATCCCCAAAAGAAAATTTGACTTATTGAAACGCGGAGGTCACTCCACCTCGTTGCAGTAGACAAGGCCCATCTTGTCGTAGAGCTTCTTCAACTGCGGCAGACGCTTCTTCCAATCCTCGAAGTCCTTCTGCTCGGGCTTGCACCACTGCACTTCGCACATGCTGGCCAAGCGGGGCAGCAACTGGTAGAGAGCGTGCTCGGGATAAGCCACCTGCTCCGTCCAAAGGTTGGTTTGAACGCCCAGAATGTAGTCGCCTTCCTCACCGCTCAGTTCCTCTGGAACAAGGGGTTCGAAGCTGTAAATCTTGGAGCAGCTGACGACGTAGCTGTCGGTCGTGCGAGGCTGCTTTCCGTAGTCTTTCAGCTGAGGATGGTCGATGTAGGCGAAGACGTTGGGACTCATGATGACACGGTGCTTCTGCTTGGCCGCAGCCACACCGCCCTTGGTTCCTCGCCAGGACATCACGATGGCACCTTCGGACAGTCCGCCAGCCAGTATCTCGTCCCAGCCAATCAGGCTTCGGCCGCGAGCCGCAAGGAACTGCTCAATCTCGTGGTTAATGTAGCTCTGGAGCTTGTTCTCAGCGCTGCGTCCATCCTGACTGCCTCTGTCGTCGCCGCCTTCAACCTTGACATTCTCGGTCGTCAAGCCCAGCTCCTTAATCTTCGCCTGACACTTGGGGCACTTCTGCCAGCGTTCCTTCGGACATTCGTCGCCACCAATGTGGATGTAGGGAGAGGGGAAGACGTCGCACAGCTCGCCGAAGACGGTCTTCAGGAACTCCAGCGTCTCAGGATTGCCGCCACAAAGCACTTCGCGCATCACACCCCAATGCGGAGCAACGACGTACGGACCGCCTGTGCAACCCAGATTGGGGAAGACGTGGAGGGCGCTCTGCATGTGGCCTGGCATATCGATTTCGGGCACGACATTGATATAACGCTCGGCAGCGTACTTGACGATTTCGCGGCACTCTTCCTGCGTGTAGTAGCCTCCGTAAGGGATGTTATCGTAGATGCGCATACGGCTCGGGCCGATGACGGTCTTCTCGCGCACACTACCTTTCTTTGCAAGGTCGGGCAGAGCCTTCACCTCGAAGCGCCAACCCTGGTCCTCCGTCAGGTGCCAGTGGAACTGGTTGCAGCCATGCAGAGCCATCACGTCGATGTACTGCTTGACGAACTCCACAGAGAAGAAATGGCGTGCACAGTCGAGCATCACGCCACGATAGACGAAGCGAGGCTGGTCGGTGATTTCTACATAAGGCATCATCCCTAAGTCCGGCCTTTCTGGAAGGCATTTGCGAAGTGTCTGAGCAGCTCGGAACAAGCCGACAGGCTCATAGGCAGTCAGCTCAATGCCCTTGTCCGTCACCTTCATGGTGTACCTCTCTTTCTCTTGCTCGGTCAGGGTGACGGGCTTCTTGCTCTTTTTGCCCTTAGGAGCGGCAGGAGAAACGAGACGCAACTGAATCCGAGCGCTCTTGTCGTCAGGAGTCAGCTGAAGGTTCAAGCCCGCAACTTCCTTCGTCCATTCCTGCAAGAACTGGGCGATACGAGTGCATTCAGCATTGCTCTTGTCGTAGCTGATGCCCATTCCTTCTTTAAGCATAAAGAACACCTTCTTGCTCGGGTCTGTCTTCACTTCCTTAGGAAGAGGGATGACGTTGTAATTGACTTCATACAACTCGTCTGCCAAAACAAAAGAGAATAAGAAAAGAAGAAAAGTAGAAAATAAGAATAACCTTTTCATTGGTAGTTTTAGTTTTGGAGTTAATAATCTGGTGCAAAGATACGAAATAATTCATAATTCATGGTTCGTAGTTCATAGTTTTTTTATATTTTTGCAGCAAGAAAACAACTTTATCGATGAAGCGTGTTATCATAGTGTTGATAGGGTGCATGCTGACAACTACCTCGAAGGCTATCAGCTACTCTGTCAATCCGGAGCAAGTCGCTCAACATTGGGACGGCTGGGGAGTGTCGCTCTGCTGGTGGGCAGGGCAGTGTGGCAAATGGGACGATGAGAAGGTGGACGAAATCGTTGACTGGCTGGTAAGTCCCGAAGGTCTCAACTACTCGCATTTCCGCTATAATATCGGTGGCGGCGACGACCCCGAGAACCGTAATTGCGAGCTTCACCACATGGGCAAAGGCAAAGGGTTGCGAGCCGAGATGGAAGGCTTCAAGGACTTCACAGGCGACCAGTACCATTGGGAACGCGACTCCGCTCAGCGCAGGATAATGCTCAAAATCAGGGAGAAGCGGCCCGATGCCGTGTTCGAAGCCTTCAGTAATTCTTGCCCTTACTACATGACCTTTAGCGGTTGCGTGGGCGGAAATGCAGATGCAGGTAAGGACAACCTCAAACCTGAATACTACGAAGAGTTTGCGCATTACTTGGTAGATGTTTGCAAGCACTACAAGGACCAGTACGGCATCGAGTTCAAGACGCTGGAGCCCTTCAACGAATCGGCCACAAGTTATTGGTATGCAAATGGTTCGCAGGAAGGTTGCCACTTCGATTACTCCTCGCAGATTGCTTTCCTCCGCATCCTTGCTCCCATCCTCCAAAAGTCAGGACTCAAGACCATTATCTCTGCATCTGACGAGACGAGCGTGGAACACTCCATTCAGGCAATCAGGGCATATAAGGAGGCTGGCGTTTTGCCTTTGGTGGGACAATGGAACACCCACACCTATCAGGGCGACAACAGGCAACGCAAGCGTTTGGCTTCGCTTGTTCAGGAAGCAGGATTGCCCTTTTGGATGAGTGAAACAGGTTCAGGAGGAAGAGGCCTCGAAGGCAATCTGAAGATGGCCCAGCGCTTGTTCGATGATGTCAGATATCTGCAGCCGGAAGCATGGTTCGACTGGCAATACATGGAAGAGTGGGGCGACCAGTGGTGCTTGATAAACGGTAACTTCCGAAGGCAGTTTTACCGTAAAGTCAAGAACTATTTTGTCCGTCAACAATGCTCGCGTTTCATCAAACATGACTACGACTTTCTTGCGACGGAATGTCCCCAAACCCTTGCAGCCATCAGTCCTGCTCGCGACACATTGATACTGGTACTTTTGAACGAAGGCGATGAGACGATTCACAATGTGGAAATACAAAATCTGAAAGTAAAAAGAGGAAAAGTTTATCGCACTTCTGCTGCCGAGGATTTAGCAGAGGTAAAGGATGGTTTTACTCTCAAAAACAACACTCTAAGTATCGTTTTGCCCAAGCAATCCATCACCACGGTGGTTATTAAGTGATTTTTTTTAGGCTTTTTGCCTAAAGAATCAAAAAAAAATGTAATTTTATGCCCGATTTGTGCATAGATTACGATGAAAAACTACATAGTCAGTTTACTTTTACTCCTATTTCCTGTTCTCACTTCGGCACAGGAAACAGAGCTTCCACCCCTTGTTATCAACGAAGTGCAGGTTGCAAACATCGACCAGTATTTAGATGGAGCACTCTGTTATGGCGGTTGGATTGAAATATACAATCCTTCGTCCGAAACTATCCCTCTCAAGGGAATGTATGTTTCTGACGGGGTGAACGAAATCCGTTTCACGACCCTCTCTTTGTGGGGAAGTGTACCGGCAGGAGGCCACAAAGTGCTTTGGTTCGGTCACAGTCAGTCGGAAGGCAATTACGGAAATGGAGCCAGATCGCAGATTCCTTTCAAAATGGATGCGGAAGGAGGTACAATCAGCCTCTTGAGTTCGGACAAAACGGTCATCTCGTCCGTCTCCTATCCTCAGTCGATAGCCCGTTGTTCTTGGGGACGCACCTCGGATGGCGGTGAGGAATGGGAGTACACAGGAGAACCCACTCCGGGTGCCTCGAACAACGAAAGTGACTTCGCAGAGTTCCGTCTCGAGGAACCAACAGTCAGTGTCGATTCCAAGGTGTTCACAGAAGAGTTTTGGACTCGCGTGACAATTCCCCGTGGCTACACTTTGCGTTATACTACAGATGGAAGTGCGCCAACGGCAACGAATGGCGAAACGAGCACGAATGGCCTCTTCAAGATAACTACTACCACTATTCTGCGCTTTTGTTTCCTGATGCAGGGAATGTTGCCAAGTCCTGTTGTGACCCGAAGTTATATTTACAAGAATCACGACTATTATCTGCCAATTCTTTCTGTCGTATCTGAATCGAAGAATTTCTACGACAACAAGATGGGCGTCTTTGTGAGGGGAACAAATGGCATCAGTGGTAATGGGCAGAGTGCTGCCTGCAACTGGAATATGGATTGGGAACGCCCTGTCAACATGGAGTACCTGATTCCCGTAAAAGACGAGGACGACAATATCAACTATTCCATGGTCTTGAACCAGGAGATGGACTTGGAGATTTGTGGAGGCTGGACACGAGCTTACGGAGGTGCTACTGTCGACGGAAGGTACTGGGAAGCAAGAAGTTCGTTCCGACTCAAGACCGACAAGAGGTACGAGGGCGTGAATGAGATAAACTATCCCGTGTTCCCTTCGAAGCCGTATAACAAATACCGCAGTTGGCAAGTTCGCAATGGTGGTAACGACACCTATGCCCGCATAAAAGACCCTGCCTTCCAGATGATGGTACTGAAGAGCGGTTTCTATGTCGACTGTCAGGATTATCAACCTGCTCATGTTTTCCTGAACGGAGAATACTATGGAATGCTCAATATTCGCGAGAGCAACAATAAACATTTTGCTTATAGCAACTACGGTATTGACTTCGAGGACATGGATCAGTTCGACTTGAGCAATGCCCAGTACAACCAGAAGATAGGTGACGGAGAAGCTTGGCAACGACTCCTGACATTGGCAAGGCAGTTGGCTCAGAACAAGTCGGAAGAGACGTACAGTCAGATATGTGATCTCTTGGACATGGACGAGTACGTGAACTATATGGCATTGGAGTGTTACAATGGTCCGACGGATTGGATAACGAATACGAACAATGTGAAAGGCTTCCGCAGTCGTACTGATGGGAAGTTCCACTTTGTGCTTTTCGATGCAGATTCTGCTTTCGGAACATCCACGATGCTTACAGAAGTGCTGAATACCGGTGGTGGAGCCAGTGTCGACGACCTTTTCCGAAACTTAATGTCGTATGAACCTTTCCGCAGACAATTCATGGATGCCTATTGCATTGTGGATGGAAGTGTCTTCGAACCTTCTCGTTGTGAGGAGATTGTTCGAGAGATCTACGATAACATCAATCCTGCTTTGTCGTTCGAGGGCAGCAACTCCAGCTTGGGCTTGATCAGTTCAGTCCGTTCAGCACACAATGGGTCGCGAATGTCTACCTTGCGCAATTACTTTGGAGTGAATTACAGCCTGTTTGCCAATCTCTCTGCAAACATTCCTGAAGCGCGTTTGGCAGTAAACGGTCAGGAGATTCCTACAGGCAAGTTCGAAGGTTATCTCTATTCGTATAAGGATTATCCCATTCAACTTTCGGCAAAGGCTCCGGCAGGATATGTCTTCAATGGCTGGCAGTCAGAAAGTGTATATACCGTCACTTCGGCCCTTATTCCCATGAGTTCTGAGTGGATGTACTACGATCAGGGTTCCATGGATGGCTTCAACTGGAAGGACCTTTCGTTTGATGAGGCTGCTAACGGTTGGCTTACGGGAATGGCTCCTTTCGGCTTTGCCAACGACGGCTACTTCATGCAGGACAACTCTGCCACAAAGTTGGATCGAGGTACAGGCAATAAGCGTCCCACTTATTACTTTCGCAACAGTTTCCATCTGGATTCTCCTCTGCAGGGTGATGACATCCTGACCTTCAACTATCAGATAGACGATGGCATGATGCTTTATGTCAACGGCCATGAGGTGGGAGGTTACTACATTTCCAGCGGTTCGGTGTATACCGACTATACTGTTGATGGTCATTACGAAGGACAGAATCCTTATGTGGGAAGTATTGTCATACCCCATGAATACCTTGTTGTCGGAGAGAACCAGATAGCTTTGGAAGCGAAGAACTGTTCTGCTTCCAGTTCCGATATGTGGTTCGATGCAAGCCTCATGCTTACCAGTAACGATAGGGATACAGCCTCTTCGAGCGAGGTCTTAGACCTTAAGGAGAAATACGAGAATAACAGTCAGATTTCTCTGGTTGCCATGTTCACACCCATTACCGACGAGCAGAAACGATGGGAGGCCGGTGCTTCTCCTTTGCGAATCAATGAGGTGAGTGCGGTTGGAGAAATTAACATTAACGATTATGGCAAGAAGACCGATTGGCTCGAACTCTATAATACAACCGACCAAGATATCTCCTTGGCTGGGCTTTATCTGAGCGACAATGCAAGCAATCCGCAGAAATACCAGTTGCAAAACGGTATTGTTCCTGCTCATGGAACTTGCGTCATTTGGTGCGACAAGAAGGATGGACTCAGTCAGCTTCATGCCCCATTCAAACTCGAGAATGCCGATGGAGCAAAAGTCTGCATTCAGGCCTCCGATGGGTCTTGGGCTGACCAGCTTGAATATATGGAACATGACAAGTTCCAGACCTTCGGAAGATATCCTGATGGAGGCAATATGGCGACCATCCTCAATCAGCCAACCATCAACAAATCCAATAAGCTTGGAATGACCGACTTCAATACTTTGACCGAAGAAGACTGGATGGGAAAGGATAGGACCATCACGCTCGACCTTGCAGAAGGCTGGAACTGGACTTCGCACAACTTGGCCGAGAGTGTCGACAAGAGTCGTTTCCTCGCAAATGCCCTCCAGTTGCAAGGACAAACGGAAAGCCTCCTGTTTAGCGAAGAAGACGGTTGGCAAGGGACTTTGCAAGCCCTCGATGCTGCTAAGGGCTACAAAATCAGGATGCAACAAGCTGGTTCTGTCACCCTTCGTGGCCCTCTCTACGACGTCAACGCCCCCGTCACTTTGCAGGCAGGTTGGAATTGGATAGGTTGTCCTCTCTACAATGCGACTACTTTGGAGGCTGCTCTTGCCAATTATGTACCTCGAGAAGGAGACAAGATTGTCGGCCTTGATGCTTTCGCGACTTACGAAGAAGGGCAATGGTATGGCTCGCTCAAGACACTCAGGCCAGGTCAATCCTACCTTTTCTATACTTCTCAGGCACAAGATTTCTGCTGGAAGAGTCTAAGCACTCAATCCTCTTCCAGACGCCGTTATGCCCAAGCCGTTCAGGCCGAAGACGGTGCTTGGCAGGCAGACATACATGCATATCCGGATGTGATGACTATGGTGGCTACGGTTGAGGCCGATGAGGGAATCTCGCTTGATGAGCCATATTATGTCGGAGCTTTCTGCGGTGACACTTGTCGAGGTGTAGGAGTTCTGGAAGGCGGTTTGCTCTATATGAACATCCATGGCGAGAAACTCGAACATATTGTCTTCCGTTTGCTCGATTGCGAGGGCGAAGTCTATAATTCCGTGGGCTATGTTGTCTTCCAATCCGTCAAGCAACTGGGAACGGTTAGCCAGCCTTATTCTCTTTGGTTTGCAAGTCAGGACGTAATCGACGAGATAAAGCCTGCCATTGCCACTTCCGACAAGGTTCGGGCCATTCAGTACTACAACCTTTCAGGTCAACGTATAGCTCAACCAGAATCGGGAATCTGCATTCGCAAGGTCATCTACGAGGACGGCAGCGTCAAAGCCTCGAAGTTGTATCGATAAAACAGGAAGAGAGAGTCCATCGCGGGCTCTCTCCTTGTTTCATGAAAATTAGCAGTTCGGTTACTTCACTATCTTCTTCTTCTTGCCATCCTCGATGTAGATGCCCCGAGAAGGTTTGCTCTGGAGCTTGCGGCCTTGGAGGTCGAAGATGGAATTCTTCTTGTTCGAAGGCAGAACAGAAGGATTCGAGATACCTGTTATAATCTGAGACGATGTATGGAAATCGTTCCATTCAAAGACAACTTCGTCATTCACTGTACATGATTTCAGTTGTCTTTCCCCACCATCATACCAAGTACCATAGCCGTCTACGAGGGTTGTCAGGTTGCCACAAATGATAATACCTACACCGTCAATCCATTGGCCTTCGAACCTTTCTCTTTCAAGAGGACAATAATCAATGACTTTCAAGTATTCTTCGTGATATTTGGCATATTTCTTTGCATTGATTCTCAGTTCAAACGGACCCACATCGATTATAGTTCCTGGTAAGCTGGTAAAGTCGTACATCAGGACAGGTGTGGTGCTGCCTGGGGCAATGAAATAGACATTCCCGTTGCTCTTGTTGAGCATCGCTCCCTTGTAAACATGCTCTTGGCCATAAACCTGGCATGTATAATAAAGCTTCAAGCAATTGCGGGAACCTATCACAGTGTCTCCTTCCAAGCGATATGACTCTTCCCATTCATATATAAAATTGCTGACATAATAAACCCAGACCTTTCCATCTTGTACAAAAGGAAGGATTGTCTCAGCCACAGCACTATAGTGCGCCAGCAGGCATGCAACAAAAAGGGAAATAATTCGTT
Organism: Bacteroidaceae bacterium; assembly: GCA_017961145.1. Lineage (GTDB taxonomy): Bacteria > Bacteroidota > Bacteroidia > Bacteroidales > Bacteroidaceae > Physcousia. Next base: position 8,699 of record JAGCXU010000145.1, read on the forward strand.
TCATGGCTTTATTGATTTTTAGTCGTTTTCTGCAGCAAAGTTACGAATTATTATCGATTCCTTGCAAGTTTTTCTAGAAAAAGTTATTTGCGAGAATAATCAAAACTACCTACAGATAATTCTCAAACGACCTTAAGGTAAATCCCAAACGTGGCACGTTAAGATTGCAAACTTAACACGTTAAAATCACAAACGTGACACGTTAAGTTTTCGATTTAACCACGCTATGTTTTGCTACGTGACTGCAAGTGATGAAAAAATGCTGTACTATGTTTTGCTATGTGCAAAGTTTTTCGTAATTTTGCACGCGATTTGAAGTAGTTCTTAATTCTTCATTCTTAATTTTTAATTAAAATACGATGAACATATCATACAAATGGCTTAAGGAATATGTCGACACGACCCTGACGGCTCAGGAGATTGCAGATGCGCTGACAAGTGCTGGCCTCGAGGTTGACAGCGTGGAAGAAGTGCAGACCATCAAGGGTGGTTTGGAAGGTCTCTATGTGGCCGAAGTGCTGACTTGCGAGCCACATCCCGACAGCGACCACATGCATGTTTGCACCGTGAACGTGGGTCAAAGCGAACCTTTGCAGATTGTCTGCGGTGCTCCCAACGTTGCAGCTGGTCAGAAGGTAATTGCTGCCGTCGTGGGAACCAAACTCTATGATGGCGACGAATGCTTCACCATCAAGCGCAGCAAACTTCGTGGTGTGGAGAGTTTCGGCATGCTTTGTGCTGAGGACGAGATTGGAATCGGCAACGACCATAGCGGCATCATCGTACTTCCCGCAGATGCTAAGGTCGGCACTCCTGCTGCAGAATATTATCACGTAGAGAGCGATTGGCTCATCGAGGTCGATATCACACCCAACCGAGCAGATGCTTGCAGCCATTATGGTGTGGCTCGCGACCTTTATGCATGGTTGGTTCAGAACGGCTACAAGACGAGCCTGCATCGTCCTGACTGCGAAAAGTTCAAGGTCGACGACGAATCCCTGCCCATCAGTATCACGATAGAAGACGCCAACCTGTGTCCTCGTTATGCGGCAGTCACGCTGACAGACTGCAAGGTCAAAGAAAGTCCCGAATGGTTGCAGAACAAGTTGCGCACCATCGGACTTCGTCCCATCAACAACATCGTGGACATCACGAACTACATCATGATGGCTTACGGCCAGCCTCTGCATTGTTTCGACGCAGATATGGTTGAAGGCCATCAGGTTATCGTCAAGACTTTACCAGAAGGAACACCCTTCGTGACCCTCGATGGCGTGGAGCATAAGCTCTCGAACCAAGACCTGGCTATCTGTAACGCTAAAGAGCCGATGTGCATAGCCGGTGTGTTCGGAGGAAAGGGTAGTGGCACGTACGACACCACAACCAACGTCCTCTTGGAGAGCGCCTACTTCAACCCGACCAGCATCCGCAAGAGTGCTCGTCGTCACGGCTTGAGCACCGATGCAAGTTTCCGCTTCGAGCGCGGCATAGACCCTAATGGTCAGCTCTACGCTCTGAAGCAGGCTGCCATCCTCGCCAAGGAGTTGGCTGGAGCGAAGGTCAGCATGCAGGTTGTCGATGTGCAGGCAAAACCAATGTCCGACTTCAAGGTTTCTTTGAAATACGATTATGTGGACGGTCTTATCGGCAAGCATCTCCCAGCCGAAACCATCAAGAGCATCTTGACGAGCCTCGAGATGAAGATTGACAAGGAGAGCGAAGAAGGTCTGGAACTCACGGTTCCCGCTTACAGAGTCGATGTGCAGAGACCTTGCGATGTTGTGGAAGACATCCTTCGCATCTACGGATATAACAATGTGGAGATACCCACGACGCTCAAGAACAGCTTGACCGTCAAGACGATTCACGATACGAGTCATAAGTTGCAGAACATCATTGCAGAGCAACTCGTTGGCGGCGGTTTCCGCGAGATCCTGAATAACAGCCTGCAGCGAGGTGCTTACTACGACGGCCTCGAGTCCTACAAGAGCGAGGAGTCTGTGAAGCTCCTCAATCCGCTCAGTCAAGACCTCAACGCTCTCCGACAGACACTTCTCTTCGGAGGTTTGGAAAGCATAGCCCGCAACATCAGCTATCGCAACACCGACCTGCGCTTCTTCGAGTACGGCAACTGCTATCGTTTCCAAGCAGAGAAGCGTTGTCCGGACATCATTCCAGGCGTGAGCAGCAGTCGCGACCCCGAAGTCATCAAGCATGTGCTCGATGCTTACAGCGAGGACTATCACCTCGGACTCTGGCTGACAGGCAAACGTGTTCGTGGAAGCTGGGCTCATCCCGATGAAGACAGTTCCTTCGCTCAGCTCAAGGCTTACGTGATGAACATCTTCACCCGACTGGGCGTGCCCTTCGGAATGCTCGTCTTTGCTGAAGGCAAGAGCGACATCTACAGCCAGAGCCTTTGCATCGAGAACCGCGGAGGCAAAGTGTTGGCAGAGATGGGCATCGTCGCTGGCAAACTCACCAAGGCTTTCAGCATCGAGCAACCTGTCTATTTTGCCGACATCCGCTGGAACCAGATTCTGCGCATCATTAAGAATCAGAACGTTACATACACCGAGATAAGCAAGTTCCCCGCAGTAAGTCGCGACCTTGCCCTGCTGCTCGACTCTGCTGTGCCTTTCGCAGAGGTGGAACGCATCAGCTATCAGACCGAGAAGAAACTGCTCAAGGCAGTCAAGCTCTTCGACGTCTATGAAGGCAAGAACCTGCCCGAGGGCAAGAAGAGCTATGCTGTCAACTTCATCTTGCAAGATGAGACAAAGACTCTCAATGACAAAGCCATTGATGCAGTTATGCAGCGACTCATTAACAACCTGACTCAACAACTCGGAGCTGAACTCAGATAGAAACAATATTAAATACTAAATACAATGGGAAGAGCATTTGAATATCGCAAAGCGACTAAACTGAAGAGATGGGGCCACATGGCCAAGACTTTCACTCGTCTGGGCAAGCAGATTGCCATTGCAGTAAAGGCTGGCGGTCCTGAACCGGAAAACAACCCTGCACTCCGTAGTGTCATCGCTGTCTGCAAGCGCGAGAACATGCCGAAGGACAACATTGAGCGCGCCATCAAGAACGCGATGGGCAAGGACCAGAGCGAATACAAGTCTGTTACTTACGAAGGATATGGCCCTCACGGAATAGCCGTCTTCGTCGACACCCTTACCGATAACACAACCCGTACCGTTGCCGACGTTCGCAGCGTCTTCAACAAGTTCAGCGGTAACATGGGCACAACTGGTTCGCTCTCCTTCCTGTTCGACCACAAGTGCGTCTTCAGCTTCAAAAAGAAGGACGGCATGGATATGGACGACTTCATTCTGGACATGATCGACTGCGGAGTCGAGGAAGAATACGACGAAGAGTACGACGAGGAGAAGGATGTAACGACCATCACCATTTATGGCGAGCCAACTAGTTTCAACATGATTCAGAAGAAGCTCGAAGCCGATGGTTTCGAGGATGTAGGCGGTGAGTTTACTTACATTCCCAATGATGTAAAGGATGTAACACCTGAACAACGTGAGACCATCAACAAGATGGTGGAGAAGCTCGAGGAGTTCGACGACGTTCAGACTGTCTATACAAACATGAAGCCCGAATAAGCGAGTGCAGAACCGAATTAATTCAGGTTTTTGCGAGCGCAGTAAGGCCCGATGAAATCAAGCCTAAGGAGTAGTCAGTCCTGCTTTTCACACACCTGAAGAAAAAGATAAGCGTGCCCTTCTAAAAAGAGGAGCACGCTTTGTTTGTAAACTAGGCTAGGGTAGTTTTAGAACTCGTCTTCCTGCCTTGCACTTTGCAACCCTTCGAAGGAGTTGCCAGTACCAAGAGCATTGGCAATCTTGTCACTTTCAGCCATCTCTTCAGGCGTCATTCTGGGCGAAACGAAACGTCCTCCCATATCGCTTTCCTGTGTACCTGGCAAAGGAATATTCGTTTCGAGGTCGGAGAAACGGGCAAACTCGCTACGGAATGCAAGCTTGATGTCGCCAACAGAACCGTTGCGATGCTTGGCGATGATGAACATTGCTTTGCCGTGCCAGTCGTAGCCCTTGTCGTCTTGGAACAGCTTGTAGTACTCGGGACGATGGATGAAACAAACGATGTCGGCATCCTGCTCGATGGCACCCGACTCGCGAAGGTCGCTCAGCACAGGTTGTTTGCCTTCGAAACCCTCACGACTTTCCACACCACGATTCAGCTGACTCAAAGCGATGATGGGAATGTTGAGTTCCTTCGCAAGACCCTTCAGAGCTCGGCTCACCATGCTCACCTCTTCCTGGCGGTTTGCATTGTAATTCAAGTTGTTAGCTCGCATCAATTGCAGATAGTCAATGATAATGGCTTTTACGCCGAAATCGTTAACCAGTCGGCGTGCCTTCGTCTGCAGTTCGAAAACACTAAGCGAGGGAGTGTCGTCAATGTAGATGGGTGCATTATAAAGTTGACGAACGCGTTTGTCGAGCTGTCCCCATTCGTAGGGAGCAAGTTGACCGCTGCGAAGCTTCTCACCACTCAGTTCACTGACGTTAACCATTAGACGCTGGACGAGTTGCTGATTGCTCATCTCAAGGCTGAACATTGCGCAAGGAACCTTGTAGTCGACAGCCATCCTCTTTATCATGGAAAGCGCAAAGGCAGTCTTACCCATAGAAGGACGAGCAGCGATGATGATGAGGTCGCTATTTTGCCAACCGTTCGTTATCTTGTCAAGTTCGTAGAAGCCAGTTGGTTGTCCACTCAATCCGCCATCCTTTGTCTGTGCTTTTTGGATGAGTTCATAGACCTGACTGATGATTGGATCAATCTGCATGAAGTCCTTCTTCATGTTCTTCTGCGCAATAGCATAGAGCATGGTCTCTGCTTCCTGCATCAAGTCTGCCACATCAATTGTGGCATCAAAGGCTTTCGTTTGAACAAGACTTGCGAAGGTGATAAGCTGGCGTTGCAGGGACTTTTGGGCAATAATCTTGGCGTGGTATTCGATATGGGCAGAACTGGCAACCTGAGCATTGATTTGCATCAGGTACACTTCACCACCTGCAGCTTCGAGGTTATCAGTGCTCTCAAGCTGATTGATGACAGTCATGATGTCAACCGGCTTCTGTTCGGCATTGAGCGTCTGTATTGCCTGATAGATAAGCTGATGTCTGTGGTCGTAGAAACTTTCAGGCTTGAGCAGCTCTGCTACCAAGCCATAAGAGTCCTGCTCCACCATGAGCGCACCCAGCACGGCAACCTCCATGTCTAAGTTTTGTGGTTGCTTGTGTCCATATTGGTCAACCTGAGGCACCTCTACAATCTTTGTCGTGCCCTGGCGCCTTCTTCCTGTCGTTTCTGCCATATCGTTGTCTTGTCTTATTTCATTAAATTGCCTTGCAAAGTTACATAAAAAACTTGAATTATATGCCTGTCAGAGAAAGAAAATTTCACGTTGCGTGTTTCTTAACATGACAGCCCTCGTTGCAGCAACTAAAAAGGCAGCTCCCTTCGTGGGGGCTGCCTTTCTCTATAGATTAATTATTAAGGAATGATGTCTTATTCCTCGTTCCAGATATCCCAACTGTTATCTTCCTTCGTGAGGGCGTTGCCACCGTCAACAGTGTCGTCACTGATGATTAGGCTCTCAGCAAGCATCTCAGCTGCTTGTGCCTCATTCAATTTGATTGATGGCTTAATGTACTTCATTATTTAAGAACTTTTTTACCGTTAATAATGTTGATGCCCTTCTGCATCTTCTGCAAACGTTGACCTGCAAGGTTGTAGATAGCACCGTTCTCGATGACGTTAACGTTGCTGATACCAGTTGCTTCATCGTCATTGAATAAGAATGCCTTAATGCCGGAAGCGCCTTCGAGGTATGCCTTGCCAGCCTTGATGGTACCCTGATCTGCAAGGTAGAATCCAATAACTTTGCCTTCGGGCTGAGTCAGAACGTACTTGCCTGCAGCTTCAATGTCTTCGGCAGTACCCTTCAGGTCGTTGCCTTCGATGTTGGGAACGCTTCCTTCCCATTCAACAGTAATCTTGTCGATGTAGATTGCACCATTGCTTGATGCCATTCCGACATACTTGAAGCTCTCTGTAGGAGTGACAGTGAATGTCTCGTCGTTAGCAGCGATTACGCCAATCAGAGTACCTTGCTTCTCGCTATTGTACAAGTCAGTAGCGTCCGTATAAGGTTCGTTCTTACCAAAGATCTTGATGGAGCGGTCTGTAGTTTGTGTATTGAAGGCAATGGTTACAGACTTCAGCTTGCCACCAGATGTAGTTGTCACGATACCTTCGTTGCTATCTCTGGTGCGGAGCTGAATGTACTTGCCTGTACCAGAAGAAGCCTTACCTGCATATTCGGCAGGTGATGTGAAGGACTTACCAGAGAAGTCATTGTAACTGCTGTTAGTTCCAACAAGTCCCAATCCTTCCCAAGTCAGTACATCTGCTTGTGCAGCAGCTTCTGCGGGCTTGAAGCTATAGAAGCCAGCAGCGCCCTTCAGTACGACGGGTTCCCAAGCGGGGATAGTGCCCTCGATAGGATTGAGAGTCAACCAGCTGCCACCAATGGTGCCTGTGTAAGCGGCAACACCAGCAGGAGCATCCACTGCTTCGCCAATGTACATAGTTGCATAACCTGCTTCTGTAATCTCCTTCACGATGCCGTGAGACTTATCCCATACGGGATGAGCGTCTGTGCCGATTTCCTGATACCAGCCTTCACCCAATTTAGCACAAAGTGAACCATTAGCAACTTCCTCAGCTGTAACTTTATTGACGTTGGGCTGCTGCCCCACACTATTAATTTCGTAGCAGTTGACAACAGAAGTGCTACCGCGAGTGAAGGAACCATCACCGTAGATACCTTCCAGAGTTGCAATGCTCCAGCAGTTCTTGACTATAGAGCTACCGTTCGACCAAGAGCAGATAGTTGCAGATTGGTCAGCGCCTTTAATAGCACCAGTTACATAGCAGTTTGTGATGTATAGCGTAGCAGCACCACCCATGTCAACACCGATGATACCTGATGTGTTCCTACCACCTGTTACTGGGCCTTCGTTACCCAAGTTCGTGAGGTAAACGTTACCGCCGCCATTTGTACCACCGATGATACCACAGTAATAACCACCGGAGATGGAGCATGTGTTGTCGAGAACAAAGTTCTTGATAACGGCACCGCCACCGATTACACCAAACAGACCACTATAGTCACCACCGTTGTAAACGAAGTTGCTGAATTTGTGCCCTTGACCGTCGAATTCGCCAACGAACAGGTTTGCTGTATTACCGGCAGGAGTATATGTCGTGCTAGCCATATCTATGTCTGCATACACACGTGCCTTGATGTTCGTTTGACCAGCGTTCACCAGTGTTGAGAATTTTACAAGTGTCTGTGCATTGATAATCTTCAAGTAGCCGTCTGCATCGGTTTCAATGTTTCCACAGGCCGTACAGATGCCATCAACGTACTGGTGATCAGGAATAACGCCTGACTCAGTATTGCTGTATGTCACCTCATCACCGATGGGCTGACCATCGCAACGGTATTCAGATGCAACGGCATATACGAGACCACCGTCCTTAGCAAAGGGCATAGGCTCGGGGTCTATGCCAATCACTTGATAGAAGCGTTCTACGCCGCCCACACTACCATTCAACTTGAAAGCAAGTTCGCCGTTTCCTACTGAGAAGGGGGTTGTTGCGGTGTATTTACCGGCATCTGTGTCGTTATACTCATTGACACTATATACATTGCTGCCGGTAACATTGTTAGGATTGCGGGAAATGGTGTGAGAGTCGCCACCTGCATTGTCGAGGTTACCAATGAAAGCACTGTTCTTATAGGTTGTTGCATCACCAGCCCAGCCAGCGAAACCGCCGAGACATGTCGTGCCGTCAACGCCTTTGACAGTGCCTGCATAGATACAATTCTCAACGACCTTGCCAGCAGTATATGTGATGCCAAAGAGGCCGCCAGTGGTGTTGTCGCCTGTCCTCTCGGAATTGATGGTAACATCAGAGAATACATTGCGTACGATTAGCTGACGTCCATGACCTGAGATAGAGCCTACGTGGTCTGCTTTAGTCTTAATTGTGCCGCGCAAGAAGACGTTCTCGAAGATGCCGGTATGTTCGGGGATAAAGCCCACGCACCTTGTGATAGACAAATCAGAGAGTCCAATGGTAAGTGTATGGCCTTGACCATTGAAGTTGCCATCTACCCAGTTGCTGGAGTTGAAGATTTGCTGTCCATCGGGAGCGATGCACTCGATGTCGTTCATCATCTTCATGTTCAGTTTGAAGCCATCACCTACGCGGTTCCAGCCTTCTGCCAGATAGATGTCGTCTGCACTCTTCAGAAGGATAGAAGCGTCAGTCATATCATATTCGAAGCCGTCGAAGTTGAAGCAACCACATGCGGTGCAGATGCCGTACTTGTCGAATGAATGTGCAGTAACTACGACATTGCTTGGAGTGTTGGTGTAAGTAAGACCTTCGCCCTGACCGTTACAACCTGTAGAAGCAGATGCATAAACCTGTCCTTCGCCGAATGCTGCGGGAACGGGGAATGGGTCTGTGCCGATGGTCTGTACCCAGTTGATCTTGCTCTGGTCGTTGTTCAGCTGATAGCAAATCTTACCGTCTGCAAGGTCAGCAAGAGGCACAACAGTTGTGGCGTTGCAAGTAGCCCACTGCTGGGTGACATAGTTGTTGTAGTTTGCACCAGCGGGACGGTTAGCGTAGGGATTAGCATTGTAAGTCTCGAGATTAACGACTTGCAGGTTTCCCTCGTTACGTGCGATGTTGCTGCTGTGACCGTTGGAAGCGTCGGCATAGTTGAAGGTGCTGCCGTCGCTGACTACGAGGCAGTTTGCAACGTTGATCTTGTCGTATGCCCAACCTGCAACACCGCCGCAGTTTGTCGTGCTTTCGCCGTCGATGTCCACCTTAACCAAGCAGTTCTCGACAACTGTGCCACGATAAGCGATACCAATCATACCGCCGTCTGTAGCGTCGCCTGACTTGCTGCTGACGATGTTTACATCAACATAGCAGCCACGGATGCGGCCGCTGCTCCATCCGGCAATACCACCAGCATAAGAACTGTTGCTTGTGATAGTACCCTGAACCTTCAGGTTCTGGATGACGGCATGCACGCCGACGTTGCGGAAGAGACCTGCACCGTTGGCGGTAAAGGTCATGTTGTAGGTGATGGTGTGACCTGCGCCGTCGAAGACTCCCTGGAAGTCCTGACCATCACGACCGATTTGGGTGTTGTCGGTACCCTTGTCGATGTCTGCCGTCAAGACAGCATTGGCATAAGGTTCAGTGCTGTTCACGAGTTCTGCGAAAGCCTTCAGGTCTTCTGCCGTACCAATCTGATAGACACCATCCACTTGGGAAAGTGCCCATGCAGCTGTGCTTACAACACACATCAGTGCTGTCAAACACAGATTCAGTAGATTCTTTCTCATGATAATGTGTTAAGTTAATTAATAAGGTTAATAAAGTTTATTTACATAATATGTGTTCGCAAATTTAGCTTTTTTTCAGGTTCCTTCAAAACTTTTTAACAACTTTCTTCATGCCGAAACTCAATTCTGATAAAAAAGTATTTCATAATGGACATAATATAATAAAAGAAAGTCTCCTCGCATTGAAGAAATATTATATAAGAAATCCCCGAGAACACATTTGTGCCTCGGGGATTTCTTGCTTAGAGTAGGAACACTATTTACTCAGTTTCCCAAATGTCCCAACTGTTATTTTCTCTTGTGAGGGCGTTATCTCCATCAACATGGACGTTACTGATAATCAGGCTTTCGGCAAGTATTTCAGCAGCCTGAGCCTCGTGCAATTCGATAGATGGCTTAGTGTACTTCATTATTTAAGAACCTTTTTGCCGTTAATAATGTTAATGCCCTTCTGCATCTTCTGGAGGCGTTGGCCTGCGATGTTATAGATAGCACCGTTAAAGTTATCGTTAACTTCAACATTATTGATGCCAGTTGCACTGTCGCCATTGAAGAGGAATGCCTTCACACCGCTTGTGCTCTGATAGTATGCTTTGCCTGCTGCAATTGTGCCGTCAGCAATGTAGAAACCAACGACGCCGTCAACTTTTGCAAGAACGTACATTGTACCGTCTGCCTCTGTTGCAGCATCTGTGCCCTTGAGCTCGTTGGCAACATTGATGGCTGGAAGTTCAGCAGCAGTTTTGTTGTAGTAACCACCCTTCAGGATGACGGGAGTGCCTGCAGGAACATTGTCAATCTTCGTGAGATCGAGCCATGTTGTATGACTGGTAGCAACAAAGGCTTCTATGTCACCATTCAGTTCATAGCCTGTTGTCGTGTCGTAAAGGGTTGCATAACCAGCATCGCCTACATAGTAAACGTTGTTGTCACTTAATACAGGATAAGCATCTGTGCCGAGGAACTGACCGAAAGCATCACCCAGCTTGTAGCAGAGTTCGCCGCTTGTTACCTGAGCATCAGATGCAGACAGGTTGTAGGTGTTAACGAGGTTACCGCCGCCACGAATAAAGCCGTCGCCTTCTCCGTTAACAACTGTACCGATGTTGTAGGTGTTCTCGATAGTGGTTTTGTCACCGCCTGTCCAACCGGTGATGGCACCTGACTCTCTGCCGGATGTGACATTACCTACATTGTAGCAGTTAAGGATGTTGAAGTGAGCAGCACCACTCATGTTTACACCGATGATGCCAGCGCCATTGGCTCCGCTAGCAGTGATAGTAGCTTCATTTCCGCAGTTGATGATGCTGAGTTTCTTGCCGTCCTCGCCACCATTAGAACCACCAACGATACCTGCTACATAGCTGGCGCCAGAAACAGAACCCTTAATGACAACGTTTTGAATGGTTGCGCCGTCTGTTGCAACACCGAAGAGGCCCTGATAGTTTCCACCAGACAGGTTCAACTTAACAGAATGTCCTTGTCCATCGAAGGTGCCGACAAACTTGTTATCAGAATTACCTGCTGGGGTATATTTAGCTTTAGAGAGGTCAAGGTCAGCCGTGAGAGCAGCATTGGAAGCCGGGTTGCCTGCATTGACATACTGCGCCCACCATAGCAGGTTGCCTGCTTTGTTGAGTTGGAATACGCCGTCAACTTCTGTTGCTTCTACACCAGCTGCCTTACATGTGGTGCAGATGCCGTCTTCGCCAAACACATGATCATCAACGATAGAAGCATTTGTGTTGCTTAATACTAATTCGCTGCCTTCCTTAGGAGTTACACCATCGCATTTGAAACTGCCGTTGGCATAGAGTTTCTGGCTGGAAGAGAGGGGAGAGGGCATTGCATCTGTGCCGAGAGTCTGGAACCAGTCTTCGCCGCCAGATACTTTGCTGTTCAACTCGTAAGTCATTTTGCCGTTGGCAAGAGTTTCGTCACTGGCTGAAGTCTTATAGCTGTTGATGACAGAGGGGTTGTTGCGACCGAATTCGCCACCGCCATTCCAGTTGATGTCAGCAACAATGAGGCAGTTCTGAATGGTTGTGCTTGCGCCGCTGTTGCACCATCCGACGATACCTCCATTGCCGTCGCGACTAGGAGCATTAATCTTGCCATAGAATGCGCAGTTCTTGATAGTGGTTGCATCGTATGTTACGGCTGCGATACCGCCGATGGTACCGTCACCGCTCTGAGCGTCAACTATTTCGATAGTACTGATGCAATTGCTAATCTGATTGTCATTTCCCTTCAGCAGACCGCAGAAGCTGCCTATTTGGTTCCGGTTGGTGGCAGTAATCTTGCCGGCAAGCTTCAGGTTGTGTACCTTACCCACGATTGTTCCGAAGAAGCCGAAACGTGTGCTGTAAGACTCCAGGTCAACAGTAACCGTGTGGTTCTGGCCGTCGAACTCGCCTTTGAAAGGCAGTTTTTCAGTAACGCCGATGGCAGACATACTGCCGTTCTTGTATGCGGTGTAGTCGATGTCGGCAGTCAGTTTGACGTTGTAGCTGTCGCCGTTCACGTTGTTGCGAAGCATGAAAGCGAGTGTGTTCAGCTCTTCAGCTGTGCCAATGCTGTAAACGCCGTCAACGGCTTCGAGCAGAATGGGAGTTACTGTCTTCCAAGAAAGTGTACCTGCACTCTGGTCGAGAGTAATGGTATAGTACTGCCAATCGGTGTTTGCAGGGTTCCACTTCCAGTCGTTTCCAGTGGTGGTGTAAGTGTCAGAGCCACTCTCGCCGATTGCGAAGTTCTCGCTTGATGGATGATAGCCATCCCAGCCTCCAAAGGAGTTCACAATCTTGAAACCTTCGCCACCATGTTTCAGCAGGCCTGTCCATTCATAGACACCCTCGCTGGTTTCTGTCATTCTGCAGGTCTGACGCATGTTGCCGTCGCCTTCCCAACCGATGGGAGTGCCGTCACCTACAAGATAGAGCTCGTCTGCATTGATGCTGAGAGCAGCGATCAAAGCGAATACCAAAGTAAATAACTTTTTCATTGTTTGTGTTGATTAAATGAAATAAAACAGATAAATGTATTTTTAGTACATAATTCTGTCACAAAAATACAATTTATTTATGACATTCCTTTCATTTGTCAAGAAAAAAGATGCTTTTATTGCAATAAATTGCAAAAATAAGGGCGTTTGTGAACGCCCTTACCTTTGTTTGTTAATGACTACAGTGACGATTGCAGATGACTACAGTGACGTTTGCCAACGACACGTTTGACGTTTGCGATTGTCACGTGTGACGTTGCCCAACTTCACTGCCGATGTTTTTTATTCCATCACGTCTTTTGTGCCTCCAGTCGTTTGGAAGAAGGTGACTTGAGTGGTTGTCTTCTTGTCGAACAGCGTGTTGGAGAGGATTTCTACGATGCCGAACTGAGCCATCGGAGTTTCCAAGTTGGCGAATTCCTGACCGTTATAAGTAATGTTGACCTTAGTTCTGGCTGGAATGTTGTAGTAAACGCCATGATCCATCTTGGCGCGTTTCTTGGCAGTTTCCTCAGAAGGAACTGTTGTTGGAATTGTCTCCAAGACCTTGACGGAAACGGCAACGGGTTCACCAGCAAGATTGTCGGCATCCAATACACCAAGTTTCTGCGAGAAGCGGAACAGGATATCGCGATTGGTTTCCTGCTGTGGATCGTAGAAGAAGGAGAAGACTTCTGTGTCGGTTTGCGATGTGCCGCTGAAGAGCGACTCCAGTACCGAAGCCTGTTTGTCGAGCTGGTCGAGCATGAGTTTCAGTTGAGCTCCATCCTTTGGAGTGTTCTCCGCTTCACCACGAATAAGGGCATTCTTGCTGTCCCGGATGTCGTAGATTTCCTGAGCACAAAGTTCCGCCATCTTAGCTGTGCTGCCTGCTGCAATGATTTCCTGTGTCATATAAGAGCGAGGATTCTCAGGAGCAGGAGCTTTCTCTGGCTTTGGAAGGTCGGGTAGGAATGTCTCGTTGGCATCACAATTGATGCTAAGCAGGATTCCATCGCGGCTGAGGCCAACTAGAGGAGCCACAGTCTTGCTCTTGAGCTTAATGCTGTAAGCCTTGTTCTTGTCAGGCTTGCCGTAAGGTTCAAGCGTGATGCTCTTCAAATTCCACAGTACACTTTCCTCTGTCGGAACATTTTGCAGACGCAAATATCGGTCAGCATACTTGTAGAAATCGCCAGGCTTGATGGTTGTCTTCTCTGCAATGACGGTGACGCGGAAAGCAGTTCGAGGCAAATAATAGGCAACACCTTCAAGAGTGCTTCCTGGAACGAAGGGTTCAACTTCTGTCTGTGCCGACAAACTTATTGCAGCAAGACTGAGTATCAGGGTTAAAAGACTTTGTTTCATCTCTTTATTTGTGTCTGTTAGCGCGCTGGCGACGGATATCTGCTTTCTTCTTTGCAGCGCCGCTTCCGTGTGCTCCTGTTATGTATTGTTTCTTCTTGGCTTTGGTCTTGACCTTAGCTTCTTCTTTCTTCGGACCACCTTTCGGCCCGCCTTTGAAAGTTATGCCCTCCAAGATTACGGCATCTATGTCGTCTCCTCCGAACTTTGCCATTTCTTTTTTCAATCAATGATGGAACAGCCTAACTCCAGTAAAGGCCATTGCGATGCCATACTTGTCGCATGTCATGATAACATGATCGTCGCGAACACTGCCGCCTGCTTGAGCAATATATTCTACACCACTCTTGTGGGCACGCTCTACATTGTCGCCAAAGGGGAAGAATGCATCGCTGCCAAGACTGACCTTCGTGTTCTTCGCAATCCATTCTTTCTTCTCTTCACGACTGAGAGGCTCGGGCTTCTCTGTAAAGAACTTCTGCCATTCTCCCTCAGCAAGGACATCCATATAGTCTTCGCTGATATATACATCGATTGTGTTGTCGCGGTCAGCACGACGAATGCCGGGAATGAAAGGCAAAGCCATAACCTTGGGATTCTGACGCAACCACCAAATGTCGGCCTTGTTCCCTGCCAGACGAGTGCAATGGATACGGCTCTGCTGACCTGCACCAATACCAATTGCCTGACCGTCCTTGACGTAGCATACACTATTGCTCTGAGTGTATTTAAGCGTGATAAGAGCAATGATGAGGTCGCGACGAGCATCTTCCGGGAAGTTCTTGTTGGCAGTAGGAATATTCTCGAAGAGTGCAGGATCATCAAGCTTCACCTCGTTTCTTCCTTGCTCGAAGGTGACACCAAATACTTGCTTGCGTTCGATGGGAGCAGGAACATAATTGGGGTCAATCTTGATGATGTTATATGTACCCTTGCGCTTTTCCTTGAGAATCTGCAAAGCTTCCTCTGTAAAGTCAGGAGCGATGACGCCATCACTCACTTCTCTCTTGATGATGAGGGCAGTTGCTTCGTCGCAAGTATCGCTCAAAGCGATGAAATCTCCGTAGCTGCTCATGCGATCGGCACCTCTTGCTCGAGCATAGGCACAGGCAATAGGGCTGAGAGGCACCTTGATGTCGTCCACGAAATAAATGCGAGCCAAAGTGTCGCTCAAAGGCAGACCGACTGCTGCTCCTGCTGGGGAGACATGCTTGAAACTGGCTGCTGCAGGAAGACCTGTTGCTGCTTTGAGTTCCTTAACAAGTTGCCAACTGTTCAAAGCATCGAGGAAGTTGATGTAACCAGGACGACCACCTAAGACTTCGATAGGCAGTTCGCCGTCTTCCATAAAGATGCGTGAAGGTTTCTGGTTGGGGTTGCAGCCATATTTGAGCTGCAGTTCTTTCTGTGCCATATTGCGTGGTTTGTCTATTTATATTATTTAGATATGTTCATGCGCACGATTTTATGCTCCTGATTGATTAGGGCATTGACGTGATAGATGTTCGATGACGGCTGGTATGTATCGCTCCGACTGATAGTTTCTTGCAGGTTAACCTCTACAGCGAAACCTGTATTTCCGTTAGGAAGTGTTTCCTTGCGAACATCCATCTTTTGTCCGATAGCGTAATGAAGTCCGATAACATCCTTGGCCATCTTTTCTTTGGCGTATTCGATGATAGCTTCTGCGTCGGCATTCTGCTTGCCGCAAAAGTTTATCATAGTGTCGGGAATGGCTGCTTTGGCAGTTTCGATGTCCTGATTCGCAATGGCTTTTGAGAAGAAGGACTCAAGTGTTCCGCGTATCATAGCCTTTTCTTCTGCAGTCACTTTCGAGAGGAGTAGAGCGTTCTTCTTCTCTGCAGCATCGCCTACATAACGACCTGAAGGATGGCGCTTCAAGTAGTCAGTGATGGCTTCCTCATTCCCGATAGCCAAAGCGTCTTGCCAGTCGATGGAATCAATCATGTCTTCGCAAGCGCGCCCTCGAAGGGAACCTGGATGCTTCTGCATGAAACTTGAAATGCTTGAACGATTGATGTTCTTGAGGAGCTGCTTCCAGTCGTCTGCTTCAGCCTGAAGGACTTGCATTCGTTCTTCGATTTCTTTGAAGTGCTTGCTGTCAGGATAGTCGATGAGGAACTGCTGATAGAACTCCGGATTTGTAACGCCTTCGAGCCGTTCGTAATCGACTTGTTCTCTTTGCTGCATTCTATGCTGGTCGAAGAAGTAATAGCCGACGCAAAGCAAGATGAGAGCAATGACAGTTGCTATGATGGCAGGACCTTTTGACTTGTGTGGCTTGGGATTCTGCTTGACGGCTTTTTCCTGCGTTTCCTGCATTTCTTCTTGTGGTTGCTGAACGGCTTCCAGTTCTGCCCCGCATTCGGGGCACTTGTCTTGTGTCGTAAGGCAATAGCTGCCGCACTTAGGACACTGACGAAGGTTGCCGGAGATGTTCGTGCCGCAATTCGGACAAGTTCCAGCCATTGTGGAGACTTGACCACGACATTCAGGACATTTGATGATACTCATTGTATTAATTAGGCACAAAGGGACACAGGCTTTTTACGGCCGTGCCCCTTTGCTTCGTTACTTATGAAAGTAAAAACTTACTCTTCTGTCTTCTCCTCTTCAGCGGGAGCCTCGGCCTCTTCTGCAGGAACTTCTTCAGCGGGAGTTTCCTCTGCTACGGGAGCCTCCTCGACTTCTGTAGTCTCTTCCTTTTTGGCCTTTCTGGGCTTCTTTTCTACGGGAGCTTCTTCAGCGGGAGTTTCGGGCTTGTCCATTTCGACTGTAACAGTGAAGGGAACCTGAGCTGCGACTTCCTTGTGAAGCTTTACGACTGCGACATATTCACCAGCAGCTTTCACATCCTTGACATTGATGATCTTGCGGTCGATGTCGAAGCCGAGCTTCTGGAGCTCTTCTGCAATCTGCATGTTGCCGATGCTGCCATAGATGACACCTGTGCTGCTTGCTTTTGCGTTGAAGCTGAGGCTTACAGCGTTGAGCTTCTCTGCGAGAGCTTCTGCGTCAGCCTTGATCTTAGCGAGTTTAACGGCTTTCTGCTTGAGTTCCTCTGCGAGGACTTTCTTAGCGCTTTCGCTGGCGATGACACCCTTGCCTGTAGGAATCAGGTAGTTGCGGCCATAGCCTGCCTTGACGTTCACGATATCGTTCTTGTAACCGAGTCCGATTACGTCTTCTTTCAGTATAATTTCCATAATCTTCCTCCTTACTTTACTTCATCAAATCAGTTACGAAAGGCAGCAGGGCGAGGTGACGGGCACGCTTAACAGCCTGAGCGACACGACGCTGATACTTGAGGGAAGTGCCTGTGATGCGGCGAGGCAGAATCTTGCCCTGCTCGTTGAGGAACTTCTTCAGGAATTCGGGATCTTTGTAGTCAATGTACTTGATACCGCTCTTCTTGAAACGGCAGTACTTTTTCTTCTTGACATCAATAGCGGGAGCGGTCAAGTAGCGGATTTCTGATTGCTGTGCCATGTTTATGCCTCCTGCTCTTTAGCTTGTTTGTTACCTCTTCTCTTGGCTGCGTACTCGGCTGCGTACTTCTCCATCTTTACTGTGAGATAGCGGAGCACCTTTTCGTCGCGACGGTACTGGGTCTCGAGAGTCTTAATAGTCTCGGGAGCTGCGTTGAACTCAATCAGCTCGTAGAATCCTGTTGTCTTCTTGTCGATGGGGTAGGCAAGTTTCTTCAGGCCCCAGTTCTCTTCGCTGATGATTTCTGCACCAGCCTTTGTGAGGACGCCTTTGAACTTTTCTACCGTTTCCTTCATCTGTTCATCAGACAAAACGGGAGTCAAAATGAAAACGGTTTCGTATTGGTTCATAATACGTTAAATAAGTTAATAAATAATGTTTTGTGCTTAAAAGCGCGGCAAAGGTACGGCTTTTTCCTCAAATGGCCAAACTTTTGCGCGAATATTTTCATTAAGGTATTAAAATAGGCTGTCGAGTCGAGCTTCCAAACGTGGCACAGTTAAAATCCAAATTAAGCGTGCTTAGTTGGCCAACGTAACACGTTAAAATGCCAAACATAACACGCCTAGTTTGCGATTTACCTTAGCCAGGTTTTATTTCACGAGCAATCTCTTGACCACGACCTTGCCGTCAGAGCCGACAGTTCGGACAATATTGATGCCTCGCTGAGGACGGTCAACCTTCATGCCATCGATGGTGAAATATTCTGTTCCGGCAGCTCCTCCGCTTGCCATGGAAGGTGCGGTGATGGCATCAAGGAAGGTTTCTTCGTCGAAGTTCTCATCGATTCCGTAAAGCCATTCACTATAAGATGTGAGGGTATTTGTGGCATGGATGGTGGGGCGAGTCATTCTGTAAGTCCTCTTTCCTCCATCTGGATAACGCCCGACACTTTCGTCACCCTTCATGGAACTGTAAGTGAGGCAGTCGCTCCAAGTTAGGTCGGCAGAAGTAAGTGTGACACTTTGGTTGTCGTCGTTGGCAAGACTGAATCCTGTATGCAATTGGCGAATGGGATTGACCTTGTCTGCCCAAATCACATAATAGCCATGAGCAGGAATGATGGTTGAAGCGCCCATCAAAGTCGGAGTGATTTGGTACTTCTCGGGCACAGCCGGATCGTCTGTAAGATACATGCCTTCCAGGTCGATATCCTGGTCTGTTGTGTTGTAGAGCTCAATCCAGTCATTTCGTTTGCCGTATTCATTGGAGGCAACAGAATTGCTGGCACTCACTTCGTTAATCACGACAGGAGTCGAACCGGCTTCCACAAGGCAGTCTTTATGCAGAGGTTTGAAGATGGCCTGAATCTGTGTGTCGGCATCAGTATCGAGCTGAAGGGTGCGCTCACGACTGACAATTGCAGTTCCGGAAGTGATGTTGTAGCTTATCTCGGCATCCCAATAGAGGTCGCTCGAACCAGGAACATTGTTGTGAACCTCGACTGCGATAATGTTCTTGCCTTTACGAAGGAGGTTGACGGGCAAGTCGATAGTGCCGGAGTCTGGATTATCGGGAGCATAAGTGGTGGCATAAGTCTCGTAGGTAATCTCGCCTTCAGGCATGAGATAACGCGTCGCTTCAGTTCCGTTGATATAGACTATGAAGCCGTCATCGGCAGTGAAATTGAGTGTCAGAGAAGCGATGTTTTCCGGCTCATTGTCGATGGTAAGGTCCTTTCGGAAATAGTAAGTGGGATACTTGTTGCCGCTGTCACTTCCATAACTGATGGTTGTGACGATGGAACTCTTGCCATATCCGAGTGGAGTGGGGCCTTGAGCCCAACTGTCGGCAGAGCCTGTCTTCCAATCTGTTCCATCGAGCGAACCCTTATCCCAGTAGCTCCAACTGTCTCCTTTCTGGATATCGGTCACGATTGAATTGCCAGTCTTGCTCCAACCCACAAAGTTGTAGCCTGCCGGAGCAGAGGCTTCGAGGGTGACAGGAGCGAAAAGTGTGCCATCGAAGGCTGCTGTGGGAACAGGATGGCCATTAAGGAGGAAGGCTGCTCCTGGTACATTAGCATTGAACTTCACAGCCATTCCACTGCCAAGTCCGTAGGCTGACTTCAAGGCATTTATGCGAGAATTTCTCGGAGTCTGTCCTGCCATGCGCGATTTCTGCTCGTTGTAGGAAGTCCACGGCTCCTTGTTTTCCCAGGCAAGTGCTGGTTCCACAAGTCGGCAAATGCTGTCGCAAATGCTTAGACAACGGTCTTTTGTGAAGACGCTGCCATGCAGAATGCAGTAAGCGTCGATGAAGCGACGGCGGAAATCTGCACTATTTCGCTTCATGTTATTGTAGATGGTAAGCAGTTCATTGCCGTTGTTGCCATCGAGGAGCTGAACTCCGTTGGTATTGCTCCAACCCCAGTCTTGGTCATGAAGTGTCATTCGGAACTTTCCATCGGGAAGGGCGCGATAGCCTTTCACATTGTTGTTGTTGCAAATCCAGTCGCTGCAACCGATATAGCTGATGGCTGCGAAGAAGTTCGGAATCTCGTCGATGTCGATGAGTTGCTTGAGTTCTTCATAGTTGTTTTGTGATGCACAATTCTGGGCAAGGTATTTCCATCGGTTGAAGGAATCCTTTGTTCCAGCCATTTGGAAGTAGCCGTTGGAGTACTCGAAAGCATCCATTTCGTCATCATCATAGCCGTAGTTGGCATAGCCGTGATAGCGATTGTTGGGTTCTCGCAGGTTGAGTTGGGCAAGATAGCGTCCATTGAAGAAGACATGAACAGGTTGATAGTCCTGACAATCGCAATAGAAGCCACTCGACATGAGAACTTGCTGGGTCAGGGCATCCCGCACTCTGCCATGGGCTTGCGAGTTGTTGTCGTTGCCGCCATTGCGAATCATTATTTGCCTGTACTTGTTGTATGGCCTGTTCGAGAAGAATGGATAGTAGTCGATGGTCTTCTTGCCTTCGTATCTGTTGGTTCCTTTTATCTTGAACGACGAGGGAGCATAGTGGCGGCTCCAGCCTCCGGAAATGACGAACTCTGCCTCTTGGTTGACAGCCATTTGGTTGTCTGGAGTGATGTATTCGAAGTTGACGGGTCGCTCCCAGTCCATATTGATGTTGGAAGCGCCATGATTTCGTCCGCTCACACCATTCACGCCATCTGTGTAAACACCAATTTTGCCGTCATAGAGGTTGTCGGGATTGGTGGCGATGGAGATGACTGGCAGATAGTAGTCGTGGTTGCGATAGATATAGCTGCGGGTAACGACGGGACTTGGGAGCATATCATCCTGAAAGAGGCCGAAGCGAAAGACTGTGGTTTCGCTGATGTTGAAGATGCCGTCTTCGCTTGTCATTCCATTTGTGAGGGATGGTGTTGTTCCGTTTGTCGTGTATCGCAAAGTTACTCCTTCGGGAATGCCGACCTTGATGGTGAAGGGGGCGGTGAAGAGTCGGGAGTCGGTGTCGATGTTTGGTGCATCAAGGCGGAACTCTGCGAAATGGCTGCTCTTGTTCGATGCTGCGAGGGTGGGCTCTCCTGTCCAGTTCCATTCCTCGTTGCCATCTGTGATGCGTGCCCAAGAGCAACGGGTAAGGCATTCGGGATATGCGGCAGAGGTCAGGAGTTTGCTGTTTTGGTCGAAGAGGTAGAGGTGTCCGCCATCATTGTCCAACTTGAAGCGAACTTGCTTGTAAGCAGTATCGCCGAAAGTTCCGTCGGCAGAGTTGTGGTCGAAGTAGATGACCTTGAAGCCAAGTGGTTTTATGACACCTGTTCCGGCTGGCAGTTGGAATTTCTTTGGTTCGGCTTCATTGTCTGTGATGTAGAGTCCGTCGAGCTGGATGCTTTGATAGGTCGGGTTGTATATTTCAGCCCAGGCACCATAGTTCCATGAGTAGTCGATGTATTGGTCGATGTTGCCTATCATTATCTCGTTGAAGACAAGTTTCGACGGGTCGGCATCTGTGTCGTAGCCTTCATAGAAATCTTTTTCTTCGGAGAATGCGCAGTCGTAGAGTTTTCCGCCCCAGTTCTGCTGCACATAAGCTGCGATGACATTGGTTCCTTCCTGAAGAAGTGAAGCCATGACTTCCAGTTTTACGGCGTTTGTGCCTGTTGTCCAGTCGTTTGCTTCGTCGAGTTGAACGCCATTCACCCAGATGCGATAACTGTCATCGTGGAGGACGTGGAGCATGTATCGGGAAGTCTTGTTGACTTCGTCGAGGGTGAAGGTGCGTCGGAACCAGAAGTTTGTGTTGTCACCACCAGGCCAGACGGTCTGAATGAAGCTGACATCGGGACTTCCAATGGGCATCAGGGCTTCTGACCATTGCGAGTCGTTGAAGCCAGGCTCGGTCCAAGTGAGTGTCTCTGTCCGCCCATTTATCTGCATATCTTTGATGCGATTGCCCCATTCGTCGGCATAGTAGCACCAGTTGTAGAAAGAGGTTCCTTTCCAGATGTCTTTCCTGTCGGTCTGGTCGTAGATGCTGATGTTGGAGAGGACGATGGTTGTGTTGTCTTCTGTGGTGGGAAATTCCAGGGCAATCTTTGCGTCTTCGATGTCCAAGCCTGTGAGGCTGCTCCGACTGAAGGTGGCCTTCTTTCCTGCCTGCAGGTCGATGGTTCCGGAGGATAGACAGATGCCGTCGTCCTCATTTTCGCACAGAGCGATATTGACGCCAGTCAGTTCCTTGTCCGATTGGAGTTGCAGATAGAAGCGATAGCTGTGGTCGGCAAGCAGGGTGATGGGCGTTTTGAATTGGACACGACCATAGTTTGCGTTCTTGCAGGCTGTGGGCATGATGATGGTATAGGTGTCGCCGTTCTGAACTTCGTAGAGTTGTTCCCAGGCATGGAGCGGATTGTTGCTGGGCTGAGCGTAGTCGAAGTTGTAGCCGCCTTCGCTGTTGAAGAGCAGTTTGCCCACCCAAGGCTCTTCGTAGCCGAAGGGTACGATGAACTCTTGTGCCGTGGCGGCCAGCGAGAGTACGAATATGGAACAGAGTAGTGTCTTCTTCATTTTCCTATTTGGTGATTATTTTTTTCCCGTTCACGATGTTGATGCCTTTCTGCATTGTGCTGAGGCGTTGGCCTGCCAGGTTGTAGATGGCCTCCTGCTCCTCGTCTTCTTCGATGGAAGAGATTCCGGTGGGATTGGGCTCTACGACGATGGAGTTGACTTTGTCGAGGTATGCTGAGGAGAGTGTTTTTATTGATGCTCTCTTGAGCAGTCTCGTGCCGGTGCAGTCGGTCCTGGTGAAGAGTTTGACTTGATAGAAGTCGTCGACAATCTCCAGCGAGGCCATGTCGTTGGCCCTCAAGCCGTATACGGCGAGGTCGGCTACGGTGAACTTGCCTTCGGGCAAGGAGATGCAGTAGCCTCCGTAGTTCTTCTCGCTATAGCAGC
Source organism: Bacteroidaceae bacterium (assembly GCA_017961145.1). Taxonomy (GTDB): domain Bacteria; phylum Bacteroidota; class Bacteroidia; order Bacteroidales; family Bacteroidaceae; genus Physcousia. The sequence goes on from JAGCXU010000145.1 coordinate 31,432, forward strand.
GGATTGCCACTTCTTCCTCGGGAACCGTAATGGCTCCATAGATGCGGTTCAAGCCCGAAGCCCAGCCGTTCATGTCCCAGCCTTCGTCG
>JAGCXU010000146.1 GCA_017961145.1 Bacteroidaceae bacterium
AATTTCGTAATGCTTCAGATGGATGACCTCAGGCAGGTTGTCACTGAGATTGTAGAAGAAGTCTGCACCAAGCGCGGACTGAATGAAAAACCTTCCGAAGAAGAAGGCGAGTGGTTAACCCGTGAAGAGGTGTGCGACATGCTGCACATCACTTACACGACTCTCTGGCGAAAGGAGAACGAAGGTGTCATCAAGAAACACAAGATGGGCCGACGTAACCTCTATTCAAAGAAAGAGGTCACGGACATCTTCTCCTCCGCTATAGAAGATGGTGACAATAATAAAAAATGTAAGGAGTAGTGTCATGGATGAACCTATTATGCCATTTGATGGAAACGGACCAGACTTCCTTTCCCTCATCAACTCCGAGGCAGAGAAGGTGGAGCCTGTTAACAAGGTTCCGCCTACTCCTCCTGTTGTACAAGCACCATCTCTTGTGCTTCCTGAGTCTTTGCCGACTCCTGACCAACCCAAAGAAACGTCGTACCTGAAAGCATCGACTTTTGCGGAGCCAGCGCTGTCTATTGACTGGTTTTCCGAACCGGTGCAGGAGTATATCCGCACTGTTTCAGAATCCTATGGATGTCCGCAGGAGTATGTAGTGGTTAATAGCCTCTTTACCGCTGGCATCGCGGCTGGGAAAAAGGCACAGCTCGTCACCAACCCTTATACGAACTACCCATGCGACTTCTTCTGTATGGTGGGTAAGCCCAGCCGTAACAAAACTGGCCCTCTGAAAGAGGTTACCCGTCCGTTACGCGAGCAGGATAAAGCCAACTTTGCCAAGTATTCCGAAGAAAAGGCTGTCTATGATCAACGCAAGCACGAAGATAAGAACTACAGCGGAGAGCTACCTGTATTCCATCAACGGATAGTCGGCGACAGTTCACCGGAATCCCGTAATGCCCTGCTTGCACAGGGTGATATGATTGGGATTATAGCTGACGAACTGAAATCGTTCATTGATTCTTTTGGACGATATAGCAAAGGCGGTAATGGATCTGGGGCAGAGTTGTCACAAGTGCTTTCAATCTGGTCAAACGTCAGTTTTGACATTAACCGAAAATCGGAAGAGACCAAACTGATTGATGATCCTGCCATGTGCATCAACGGCGGCATACAGCCTGAACTGCTCGGCAAGACCTTCGGAACCGATGCCTTGATGGATTCTGGCTTCACGCAACGATTCCTCTTTGTCTATCCCGACAAAGTCCCATTTATAAAGCGGTGCGACCGTAAGTTCATGACACCGGAGATGCGCGAGAGCTGGACTGGGATCATCGGCCGACTGTTCGACATGCAGCCGTTAACCCTCCAGCTATCTCATGAGGCAAACCGCCTTTACTCTAACTATGCTGATATCAATGATATGAGGGCTGATGCGGAAGATGATTGCTATATCGGCGGTATGATTCAGAAGATGAACATCCATACGCTGCGCCTGGCTATCATGGCTCATCTTCTATCCAACCATTGGAACGAGCCAGTTATCACGGCTGAAGGAATGGAACATGCCATTCGCATGGCTGACTACTTTACCCGCATCCACATCGAACGCATCTATCCTTTGTTACGAGGCTCAGCAGCCACACAACGTCCGATGACCAACGGTGACTTGCTACGTGCCGTTAATCGGCAGTTCACAATCAAGTCGCAGAACGCTCTTGCAGAAGCTCTCGGTGTTTCTCAACAATATGTCAATAAAATACTAAAAGAACAATGATGGTTGTAGTTGTAAATGTCAGTAATAGACTGTGGATAAAGGGCATAAGCCTACAACCACCCTACAACCAAGGTACACACCTCTCCATCATGGACTCACATCCTCATGGTTGTACCCAAGTTGTAACGTCAATGCCTTATAAGTCAAGGCTTTCGGCTTGCTTACAACTACAACAACAAACTTAAAAGTTGAGTAACTATGAAAAGTCTATTTGATACTAAGATTAGCTATTATAGCAATGTGGAAGACAATGTCGGCACAGAAATCTCCCTGCGCGACTTTCTCTTCTGCGACAAATACAAGGAACAGATAGAGCATATCCGTTCCATTAAGGACGAAGAACAGCAAAAGAGCCTGAAGAAACAGTTGCCTTTGGCTACCATCTCAGGCACATTTGCTCCTACCCGTAAGGCTGAAAACCTTGTGTCCCACTCAAACCTTCTTTGTGTTGACATCGACAAGAAGGACAATATGAGTGTACCTTGGTTTGATAATCTCAAACATGAGTGGCACAACATTCCTCAGGTTCTATATGCTGCTCATAGTGTTCGTGGCGAAGGTTGGTTTGCCATCTTCCACATTGCCTATCCTGAAAAACATCGCGCTCATTTCGAGGCTTTACAACGCGACTTTGCCAATAGTGGATTGGTGGTTGACAAATCCTGTAAGGACGTAAGCCGGATGCGTACCATCTCCTACGACCCTGATCCGTATGTCAATGAGGCTGCCACATTATATAATAAGGTGTGGGTGGAGCCAAAGCCGACTATCCATATCCCTTATAGTGGTGGTGACGATATAGCACAAGTTGAGAAGTGTTGCCGTATCATTGCTGACCGAGGCATCGACATCACAGCCACCTACGATGGCTGGTTCCATGTGGGTGCTGCCTTGGCATCACTCGGTGAACGCGGACGTAGCCTGTTTCATCTGGTTAGCTCGCAAAATGCGAAGTACAAAGCTGCTGAGACAGATAGGAAGTTCGACAACTTCTTGCGTAATGTCAGTAGCATCAACATCGGTACATTCTTCCATATCTGTTCGCAGTATGGAATCAATTGGAAGGAGGACAGACTATGAAAGCGAAGATGACAAGTTTCGAAAATGCGTTCTTCAAATATCTCTGTGGTTTCATATGGTTTGACCAAGACAGGCTGGAGGCTCTGACGAAGCAATATCCTATCGGGGTAACCGAACAAGGCGAACCGATATTCTGGCATATCAATTCAGAGAATAAGATTACCAATGGTCGCATCCTCACAATGGATAGCGAAACAGGCAGGGTCTATGATGATAGTTGGTACTATCAAGACAGGCGACCGACTTGCTTGTTTGGTGAACACTTGCTTGGTGCCTTCCCTAGCCAGACGGTTGCACTGGTGACAGATGAACAGACTGCTGCCGTTATGAGTTGTTTCACCACGCCATACGTTTGGCTTGCAACTGGAAAAGAGCAAGCGACTTCCTCCGATTTGCTTCCCCTTGAGGGAAAATCCGTGGTTGTGTTTCCAAACAAGGGTGAGTACAGCAAATGGCAAGAAATGCTGCAAACAGTTCCCAATCTACAGTTTCATATCTCTGATGTGATGGAGAAAGCACAGGGCGATTGCCACACCATTGCCCAGATGGTTCTCAGTCAGCAACCCTTGCGACCGACCGAGGCAGAAGCTGCTCTGTTACGGATGGAAGATGCCAACCCTAACCTCACATTGCTCGTCAAGGCACTCGACTTAGAGGTGGTGGGCTTTTCACCC
>JAGCXU010000147.1 GCA_017961145.1 Bacteroidaceae bacterium
ACAAAGGGTAAATTCACACCTCGTCACGGCACCATCATCCCCATCACGCAGGCAGAAAAGGAACGCCTGCTGAAGGCGTTTGCCGGTCACATGCAACCCATCCTCAATGGCTTCCACGCAGATCCCGAGGTCCTTTACTCGAACAAGACGAAGAAGTACTATATCTACAGCACTACAGACGGTATGCCCGGATGGGGTGGACACGACTTCAGCGTTTTCTCATCGACAAACCTCATCGACTGGATTGATGAAGGCAAGATGCTCGACGTGAAGAGTGACCAAGTGAAATGGGCGACAGGCAATGCCTGGGCACCTGCCATCGAGGAGGTCAAGCAGAAGGATGGCACTTACAAATACTACTTCTACTATTCCGCCCACAATCCTAAGACGAACCGCAAAGAGATAGGTGTTGCGGTGAGTGACAGCCCGACGGGTCCTTTCAAGGATAGCGGCGCACCCATCATCACCGATGCTGACCGCCCGGCTGCTGCATCTGGAGGGCAGACCATCGATGTCGATGTCTTCAAAGACCCGAAGAGCGGCAAGTACTATCTGTATTGGGGCAACGGCTTCATGGCAGGAGCAGAGCTAAGCGACGACATGCTCAGTGTGAAGAAAGCAACCATCACGCACCTCACCCCCAAAGGCGGAACGCTCCAAACGTGGGCATTCCGCGAGGGTGCTTATGTCTTCTATCGCAAGGGCACGTATTACTTCCTATGGTCTGTCGATGATACTGGCTCGCCTAATTATCATGTGTGTTATGGCACAGCGTCTTCGCCTCTCGGCCCTATCAGCATCAATGAGGACAGCTATCTCGTCCTCAAGCAAAAGCCAGAGGAAGGAATTTACGGGACGGCTCATAACTCTGTCCTTAAGATTCCGAATAAAGACGAGTGGTACATCGTTTATCACCGCATCAACAAGCATTACATAAACCGCGATCCAGGCATCCATCGCGAAGTGTGCATCGACCGCATGACGTTCGACAAGAAAGGATGCATCGTGCCCGTCGTTCCCACGTTGGACGGGCCAGAAGGTTTCTAAGCGCGGGCCTCTTCACTAAAATGCCACCTTCAAACCGACGGTCATGGTGCTGAACTTCGGGCCGTAACTGCTTCGAAGGACATTGAAGGGGTTGTACTTGTAGTAGATGCCGACGTGGTGGACGATGACTTCTGCTCCCACGCCTACTGAGAAGCGGTTCTGGTGAACGTTGCCTGCCGTTATCTTCTTCTTTTCGCCATCTTCATAGAAACGTGTCTTGAGCGAGCCCCAAGGAGTGAAGTACAACTCGGGACCTAAAGCAAAGTACACTTTCTTGTTAAAGTAGTGGTAGTACTTGAGAGGGAAAGACAGGCTGAACGTATGGATTCGGCTGAACTTAGGCTCTGTGCCTTCGGGGTAGTCCTGCATGGATATCACGCCGCGCTCGTCCTTTGCGAACATCTTGAAGTCTGTGACGCGGTAGTTCCTCCAGTCGAATCCCATGCCGATGCGCATGAAGTCCTTCTTGCCAACGCGTACCTTGCTGCTGATGACGTCGCCCCATTCGATTTCGAAGGACTGCCCCATGTCAATGCTGACGCCTTCTGCTTGGTTGATGCCGCCGATGAAGCCGAACGAGAGACTGCTGCTCAACTCTACCTCCACGGTACTTCTCGAATTGCTCTTCCCTACTTTAAGCATAGGCAACTCGAAATCCCAACCGCCAGGGTTCTCGTCGTCGAAGATGTCGTCTGCCGATACGCTTGTCACTCCCATTACTGCCAACATGATGGCTGCTAAAACCTTTTTCATTGTCTTATACATTATTATATTATATATTACTTCTTCTTGAACGTTTTCCTGAGGTCTGCGAGGGAGGCCTTGCCTTCCATATAGACGAGGGTGATGTCGTAGTGTGACGACCTGTCCCTGCACTGATAGCAGATGTAGCGATGTGTGCCTCTCGCGCTGTTCTTAAGTTGAACGATAGCGTAGTAGAGATGACCGTCGCGACTCTCCATCTCCATGTTGCTGTCGTCGTCGGAGATGCGTTCCTTCATGTCTTCCTCGAAGAGATGTTCTATCGTTACCCTTTCCTTCGCGTTTGCTATGCACTTGGCTGTGTGCAACACTTTAAGGTTGTAGGGAGCGAGGTTGTCGCCCTTGACGAGGCTTTCCTGGATGAACTGCTTGGCAATGACTTCCCCTTCGAAGACATCGTTGATGCGGAGGCCTTCCTGTGCTGAGACACTGAGGACGATGCTGATGAGCATTGATGATATCGTAAGTAAACGTTTCATGGTGTGTTGAATAATTCGCTGAGTTGTTCTTCCTGATTTCCGTTGCTGAATATCTCTTGGAGGGCTTCTTGCCCCATTCGCATGGCCTGTGCCTTGTCGTTGAGCATCTTGCCGTCCACGTACGCGATGGCCATGCTTTCCTCTTTCTGCTGAGGTGGTGCCAGCAGGATGACGGCGATGGCTGCGATGCAGGCGGCAGCGATGAATGGCCAGAGCGGTAAACGCCTCTGCTCAGCTTTGAGAGGGGAAGCGAACCTGTCCAACGCCTCCACGCTTGGCATCGGCGTTGCTTCCTCTATGATGGCGAACATCTGTGCATAGGGAGCCAGGTCGGCAGGCAAGTCTTGCTCACAATTGAAGTATTCCCTGAGCTGTCTCAGTTCTGCCTGCGTGCTCTCCCCCTCCATATAGCGGCGGAGCAGTTCGCGTATGTTTGTTTCCTTGTCCATTATTGATTTCGCTTTATAAGTTTCTCCAAGAGGTTCTTTCTTGCCTTGCAGAGAGCAGTTCGAACGGTCGTTTCGCTGATGCCGAGCAGTTCCGCTATCTCATTGTTCTCGAGGCCGTCCTGTTGGCTCATCCTGAGGATTTGCATCTGTGCGGCAGGAAGTCCTGCGATGTTGTCCTCGAGCCACTGGGCATTTTCCTTTTCTTCGAGCATCCACTGCGAGTCGTGCGTGCTGACGAGCCGTATCTCGTCGCTCAGCTCCATCGGTATGATTCGCTTTTTGCGAAGCTTGGAGATGCAGAGGTTTCGGCAGATGGCGAACGTCAGCGCCTGTACGGAGCGGACTTCGTCGAGCTGTGCTCTGATGGTCCAAAGCCTGAGCAGCGTGTCCTGCACGTTGTCTTCGGCCTCGCTCTCTTCCTTGAGGAAGCGGCGGCTGAGGGACAGGATGTCGGCCCTAAGTTGACGCGCCAATGTACAGAACGCTTCTTTCTCCATTGTGTTGTTGCTCTATTATTAAGACGCAGAAAAAGAAATAATGTTCCCGCTGATGATGAAAAAAATAAGAAAATTACAAAAAAGCGGGCGAAGGCAGTACGTCCACCCTCGTCCGCTTGTAGAGTTATGTTGCGGATTACCTTCCGGCTTCGAGGCTTGCACACCAGCCGCCGTTGCGAGCCATGTGGACGGGCATGACGGAAGTGTTGCTTACTCTGCTTTCCTTGCGAAGATAGTCCATCGCGATAATGTGTGCATTGATGCCGTCTTCGAAGTAAGTCATCTTGTACTGCTTACCTTCGGGCAGGAAGTCGAACTTGAGCTGCAGGTCGCGTTCGGTGCTGTTGGTGATGCCGCCGATAAACCACTTGTCGCCCTTGCGCTTTGCTACCACGCAGTACTGGCCTGCTTCGGCTGCTACGACGCGTGTCTCGTCCCAATTCACAGGCACGCTTGTGAGGAAGTCGCGGCAGTCGGGCCACTGGTCGTAGCGGCACGGATTGTCCATCAGCATCTGCAGGTTGCTCTCGGCAAGCACGAAGATAGCCAGGTTGAAGACTTTTGTACCCACACCGGCGCAGATGGGACGGTTGCCGTGATGGCGTTCGGGCTGGTAGTTGAGCATAGAGCCCGGCGTGTAGTCCATGGGACCGACGGCATTGCGTATGAAGGGAAGCCATACACTATTGTCGGGTTTGCAGCTTCCGTTATACTCCATGCCGCGCACTCCTTCGTAGGTCAGCACGTTGGGATACTTGTAGTCCAAGCCGCTGGGATGGTAGGCGCCGTGGAAGTCGACGAAGATATGATGCTTGGCAGCTTCCTGAGCAACACGCTCATAGAAGTTTACCATCCATTGATCTTGACGGTCCATGAAGTCGATTTTTGTGCCCTTGATGCCCCACTCCTCAAACTTCTCGAAGAGATCCATGTGGTGTTCGACTGTGAGCCACGGCAGC
>JAGCXU010000148.1 GCA_017961145.1 Bacteroidaceae bacterium
ACAGACCCATCAGCTGGCTGTAGCTAAGACCTTCCATGCGGGCAGCGGCATTGATACGCTGAATCCACAGTGCGCGGAAGTTGCGCTTCTTGGTGCGACGGTCGCGGTAAGCGTATGTGAGACCTTTCTCCCAAGTGTTTTTGGCAACGGTCCACACGTTTTTGCGGGCACCGAAGTAACCTCTGGTCAGACCCAGAATTTTCTTTCTCTTAGCTCTTGAAGCTACATGATTTACTGATCTTGGCATAATTTTGTTTCTTTTTGAATGTTAGCGCCGCTCTGGCGGTCTTTAGGTGCTAAGCATTCGGTTAATAACTAAAGTAAATTGTTTCCTGAGTTTTACAGAGGTTTAGCGGAGGCAGAAGAGGTCGCGGACCTGCTTCATGTTCGCGGTCACAACGATAGCGCTGTGATCGAGATTGCGCTTTTGCTTCTTTGTTTTCTTCGTCAGGATGTGGCTGTGGTATGCGTGATGACGCTTTACCTTGCCGGTTCCGGTGAATGAGAATCTCTTCTTTGCGCCGGAGTTAGTCTTTACTTTTGGCATTTTTTTGAAATTTGAATTAATTAATTTTGAATTATTAATGATGTGGCAACGCATATACCAGGGCGTTACGCACTATCTCATTTACGATTTAATCATTTACCATTTAGCCATTTTTCTCCTCCCCTCGGGGAGGTCGGGAGGGGGCTCCTTTAGTCGTCGAAGTTTTCCCCTTCAACCTTCGGACCTGTATATTCCTTGCGAGCCTTCTGCTGAGGAGCTTTCTTCTCGCGAACAGGAGCCTCGACCACTTCTTCCGCTTCCTGAGGCTTCTTGGCACCACTTGGCTGCTTCTTGGGGGCGAGGAACATGATCATTCGCTTGCCTTCGAGCTGTGGCATCGACTCTACCTTTCCGTATTCCTCAAGGTCTTGCGCGAAGCGAAGCAGAAGCACTTCGCCCTGCTCCTTGAAGAGGATGCTACGGCCCTTGAAGAAGACGTAAGCCTTCACTTTGTCGCCGTCGCTGAGGAAGCCTTGAGCGTGCTTTAGCTTGAAATTGTAGTCGTGGTCGTCAGTCTGAGGTCCGAAACGAATCTCCTTGACATCCACCTTCACTTGCTTTGCTTTAATCTCCTTCTGATGCTTCTTCTGCTGGTAGATGAACTTGCTGTAGTCGATGAGTCGGCACACAGGAGGCTCTGCATTTGGAGAAATCTCTACGAGGTCAACTCCTTTCTGCTCAGCAATCTGGAGCGCTGTGGAAATAGAGACGACGGAACTTGCGATATCGTCGCCTACGATACGAACTTCGCGAACACCACGAATCTGCTCGTTGACGCGATACTGTTGTTTCAGGTTAGGTTTCTTCATTAATTATATTTAAGCGGGTGCAAATTTAGCACTTTTCTGTCATTTTACGCACTTCTTCCGCAATTTTCTTTGCAAAATCTTCATATTTCATCGTTCCTTGCTCTCCTCCACCACGTTGACGGAAGCTTACAGTGCCCTCTTCCTGCTCTTTTTCGCCTACGATGAGCATGTAGGGAATGTGTTTGAGCTCGGTATCGCGAATCTTGCGGCCAATCTTCTCGCTGCGGTCGTCGATGAACGAGCGAACGTCCTGCGTATCGAAGTAAGCCTTGAGCTTCTCGGCATACTCCTGATACTTCTCGCTGACAGGAAGAATAGCGACCTGGTCGGGCGTGAGCCACAAAGGGAAGTGACCTGCTGTGTGCTCGATGAGGACTGCCACGAAGCGTTCCATCGAACCGAAGGGAGCACGGTGAATCATGACGGGACGATGCTTCTGTCCGTCCTCGCCTACATATTCCAACTGGAAGCGCTGGGGCAACTGATAGTCCACCTGAATGGTGCCAAGCTGCCAGCGACGACCGATGGCGTCCTTCACCATGAAGTCGAGCTTAGGACCATAGAAGGCAGCCTCGCCAAGTTCCTGACGAGCCTTCATGCCCTTCTCGGCACAAGCATCAATGATGGACTGCTCGGCATTTGCCCAGTCTTCATCAGAACCGATGTATTTCTCCTTGTCATTAGGGTCACGGAGAGATATCTGAACCTCTACGTTTTCTTCGCTGAAGTTGAAGGTAGCGAAAACGCGCTGAATGATGTCCATCACGTTGATGAACTCCTTCTTCACCTGATCAGGACGGCAGAAGATGTGGGCGTCGTCTTGTGTGAAGCAACGAACGCGGGTCAAGCCGTGAAGCTCGCCGCTCTGCTCATAACGATAAACTGTACCGAACTCTGCGCAACGGAATGGCAGTTCCTTGTAGGAGCGAGGACGGTTGGCGAATATCTCGCAGTGATGAGGGCAGTTCATGGGCTTCAGCAAGTATTCCTCGCCCTCTTCAGGAGTCTGAATGGGCTGGAAGCTGTCCTTGCCGTAGTGGTCCCAGTGACCTGAAGTCTGATAAAGGTTCTTGCCTCCGATGTTGGGAGTGATGACCTCCTGATAGCCGTACTGCTTCTGTATCTTGCGAAGCATCTCCTGCAAACGAAGACGCAGGTCTGTACCTTTGGGAAGCCAGATGGGAAGACCTTTGCCCACGCGCTCACTGAACATGAAGAGTTCCATCTCCTTGCCAATCTTGCGGTGGTCGCGCTTCTTTGCTTCCTCAAGCATGACGAGATACTCGTCGAGCATTTTCTTCTTGGGATAAGAGATACCATAGAGGCGCTGCATCTGGTCCTTTGTAGCATCACCGCGCCAGAAAGCTCCTGCGATGCTCATCAGCTTGACGGCCTTGATGATGCCTGTGCTGACGATATGCGGGCCTTTACAAAGGTCGGTAAAGTTACCTTGGGTATAGGTTGTGATGCTGCCGTCCTCGAGGTCTTGCTCGATGTGTTCGCACTTATAGGTCTGACCTGCTGCCTTGAACTGAGCCAAGCAGTCTGCCTTGCCTACCTCCTTGCGAACCACAGCCTCATCCATATGAGCGAGCTCAAGCATCTTGTCCTCAATCATCTTGAAGTCACCTTCGCCGATTTGCTTTCCATCGGGAAGCAGGACATCATAGAAGAAGCCATTCTCGATGGCAGGGCCGAAGCCGAACTGAATGCCGGGATAGAGCTCCTGCAGAGCCTCAGCAAGCAGGTGAGCACTGGTGTGCCAGAAAGCATGCTTGCCTTCTTCGTCCTCGAACTTATAGAGCTTGATGCTTGCATCAGCATTGATAGGACGGTTGAGTTCCGTTGTCTCACCATTCACACCGCAGGCAACAACGTCCTGAGCCAAACGAGGTGAAATACTCTGAGCTATCTCAAAACCAGTGACGCCATTCTCGTACTCACGAACAGAGCCATCGGGGAAAGTTATCTTAACCATTTCGTGCTTTTATTACATTTTCGGGCTGCAAAGGTACGAAAAACTTTCCACTCACGCACGTAAACACGCGAGTTTTTTTAACTTTTGCCCTATTTTTTGCTCGATTAGCCGTCTTTTCGGAGCTTTTAGCCTCTTGTGGAGCACTCCTAAATCAATCTGCAGGATAGTGTTCCATCATGTATTTGTCCACCCACTCGTAGTAGTTTCGCAGCGCCTGTGAACCATTCTTCTCCTTCCTGACTTTTCTCAGAACATCGCGTGCATGATTGAACACCTCACGTTCGAGGGACATAATCCGTTGTACAATGCCAGTGCCTGCTGCATTCACCAGTTTGCTCAAGTCAATGTAGTCGCGCACATTACCTCGCTGCAAACTGAAGACCTTCTTTTTCTGCTCGATGGATTGCGAACAAAGCCACGACTTATCATTCTCGCCACATTGAACAATGGAAGGAAGAGGCACGTCTTTCTCCAGAATCAAGGGAATAGCTACCGAAGCGCAAGGCCAACCGATATTTGTCCAACTGATTGTGTGCGAGGGTGTTTCACCAGACGCAACACCTTGGATCAGGACAACCGACGAAGTAATGTAACGCGGTATAAACTCTGAGAAATGAATAAAGCGTGTGTCGTTCTCGTCCTTAGGCAATTGGTCATATAGGTTCTGCTTCGTCAGTCCGTGCGTGAGGTAGCGAGGCGTATTAGCTATCAGATATTCGCAGTCGATATTTCCTTTGCGATAAGCTTCAGCCATAAAATCCGTGATAGCCATGAAGCGCTCCACTCCGCGGTCAATATCTCTGCAACCCGTCAGGCCATGATTTGTGCGCACCAAATAGCCGTTGGGAGCTTGATCAGGGTCGTTGGCATCAAATTTCGTATAACTATAGTTGCCTGTTTCATAATAGGCGCATCCACCTTCGGCATCCAATACCCCGAAGTTGGAGTTCAAATCGCGAGGCTGGGGAAGTGTATCGAGAAGATGCTCGAAGTCCGTCAAAGTGCGACAAATCTCTAGTGCGCGACGCATTACACGTCCATCGTTATCCGTATCCTTACCCTCGCAACCGTTCATATTGTACGCTGCGGTATTAATAATCGCAAAGCCCGCCTCGTTATGTCCACCCCATATTTCAACTGGTTTCTTGTCCCAAGACGCTGCGATACCCATGAATCGGTAAAGTTCACCTTGCACGACAACCACCACATTGTTCGCATCACCCGTATCACGGTTCTTGAAAATGAGTGGACGTCCGTCTTTAGTGGCTTTCCCTGAAACGATAAACGATGTGCAGGCAAATGTTCTGCTGGCAGCGAAGAATAGCAGAACAACAGGAAGAAAAGTCCATAGTGATTTCACGTATCTGTTCATCTCAATGCGCTATCGGTTCTACTTTATTTTTACCGCCAATGTAACAATCTCATGTGGTTTCAAAACGACATCTACGCCATTACCTTTGCACTGTGGCTTTTCCGCTCCATTCATGGGATATTCCAGCAAAGTGATGCGTCGAGCACCTAACACATTGCGTGGGAGCGTTAAGCGGATGGGGGTTTCATGGCCCGTCATCTCACAAACACGAACAACGAGTTCATTGCTATCCTCTGCCTTCTTGATAGTGGAAAGCAGGACATTCGGCTTGTCGATGGAGATGAGTTGCTGCTCGGCAGGGAGATTGGCTCCCTTCTTCTTAAGCGAAGTGGAAAGCGGCTCGGCTGCATAAACAGGCAGATTGTAGTCGAGTCCTGCCAACATGACACCATTTGTCCAGTCACCGCTATGAGGCATGATGGAATACTGGATATTGAACTTACCCAGATTAGGAAATTCGTCAGGATCACCTGCAGAACGAAGCAAAGTTAGACGAAGTTCTCCGTCATTAAAGCAATGTCCATATTTGGAGCGATTCAAGAGTGCAAAGCCTACATTTCCATCAGACACATCTACCCATTTCTGTGCAGCCACCTCTTGTCCGTCCTCGCGTTCCACCGTACCCGGGTCTTCACGGTTCTGGAGCCAAGCAGGAGTGGGTTGGCCTGCCAACATTCCGTCGTGAGGACGTTCCACCACATTGAAGGCCACATCATTCCAGAAGGTGGAATTGGGCACATCGATGGGAAATACTGCACGCAACATGGGCGAATCCTTTTCGGCTGTTCCGTACTCCATCCAGCGGACATCAATCTCATAATCGATACGCGCAAGCGAGCGATAGATATAGGTCAACACCCTGAAACGTGAGTTGCCCCAAGTGAAGTTGGCCTCAATCTTGGCGCGTACAGGGCCGTTCTCTATGCTGGCTTTGCCCGTAGTGGTGGTGATGTCGCCTCGACTGGTGCTTCGATTGATGGTCCACGACTTCATCTCACCGCCTTTCATCTCAGTGTACATACGCAAGGTGTTCAACTGTTTGCCTGTGGTCACGAAGTCCTTTCCACTTGCCTTGTCTATGAGCGAAACGATGTTCCCTGTTTGTGGGTCTATCTTGATGCGGTAGAAGTCCGTTTCGAAAGTGTTGTCCTTGAAAGGGATGTCCTCCTCGAGCGTGCCCTTTTGCGAGGGATCTACATAGAATGTCTTGTAGCCGCCAGCAGGAATATCGTCGCAGACAAACTCCACTTTCCAACGCCATCCTGGTGGGAAGCGCTTGCCCCAGACAATCTGCGCAGGATAGGTCTTGCCCTCTGTATCGCGCACCAATACCGTTGTCTTCAATCCATCACGAGGGAAGATAGTTCGGAAGGCATCGAAGTTGCCCCATCCATGAAAGCTGGTGGTCAAAGGCAGGTCGTATGAAAAGACTTCTGCTTCTACCAAAGCACGATGTTGATAAGGAAGGAAATTGAAGGCCACAATGGGCTGTCCCGTATCTGACAAGAAAGGAATGTTGTCCACATATGCTCGGAAGGCATAATCGCGGTCTTGGCTGGCAGTATGGAACAAGTCGTTGTATCGGCCTACACTCTCGCGGTTAGACTCATAGATTGCCGAACCTGGCAGAATATCGTGGAACTGATTGAAAGCCACTCCTTCCCATAGTTTGGTCAGCTTCTCGGCAGGATACTTGCCGCCACACATCCAGTTGAGCGAATGCAAATACTCATCCTCATATAAGACGTTCTCACACTTGCGATTAAATTCTTTTATCTCCGCTACATTACTATAACAGCCCTCGAAGACGAAGCCCATCTCACCCTTGTGAGTAGGTCTTTGAATGGCTTCCTTCTCAGCCATCTTAAAGAAGGCCTCAGCAGTAGTGAAGCGAACACTAGGGAAGTCCGGTCGAGCATCCAACTCATGTGTCCGTTCAATATTCAATCGTGAAGGACCTCCACCATGATCGCCCTCGCCTGTAGGACAGAAAGAGCGATGCCCATCGACAGGAAATCCCTGCAAACGGTCACGAAGACCTTCGTTTATATCTCCATTATAGTTTCCTGTGCTGAACGCCAAAACACGCGACCCATCGGCACCTTCCCACCAGAATGCACCCGTATGTGGCGCAGTGCGCATCAGTCCGAAATAGTTCATTCCACACTGGCGAAGCATCTGAGGCAACTGAGACTGGTGGCCGAAGTCATCAGGCAACCAACCCACTCGTGCCATACGGCCAAAGCGTGACTGGAAATAACGTTGCCCCAGAAGGAAGGAGCGCGTCAATGCTTCGCCTGATGGCATCTGCTGGTCGCTTTCTACCCACATGCCGCCAACGGGTTCGAAGCGTCCTTCCTTGACATACTTCTTTACCTTGCTGAAGAGTTCTGGGTCCTGTTCCTCAACCATCCTATACACAACGGCTTCGCTCTGCAGCAGGTGGTAATCAGGATACTCCTCCATGAAAGCCACAGCTTGACGAAGATTGTCATGAGCCATCTTCTCCGTTTCTGAAAGTGTCCAGAGCCAGTTCATATCCATGTGGGAATGCCCAATGACATGTAGGGTGTCCTTTGCCACATCGGCATTCTTCAGAACTGTTTGGGATGCAAGCGGCGAACTAAGCCACACCAGCAACGTAATGATAGAGAATCTCGTTTTCATATTAATTCCTCCTATACATTTATTTCTTCGTCTGAGAGTACTTCTTGATGAGGTTGTAGGCTGTATAAAGTCCAAGTTCGCCAGCTTGCGAGAGATCACTCAATCCCTGCTCTGTCTGTCCACCAAGAATGTAGGCAACACCTCGTCCATAGTAAGCGCTTGGGAAATGCGAGTCGAGTTCGATAGCACGACTGAAAGACTTCTGAGCAGCCAAATAATCTGCCAGCTGAACCTGAACGCAACCGATGTTATAGTGCAGGAAAGGAGCATCCGGCATGAGGTCGGAAGCCTTGTTATAGTCCTGAACGACCATCAGATAACCGAGACGAAGGTCTGAGGCGTTCGCAGTGGTTCGAGACACTTCGAGTTGGGCAAATCGACACTGAGCGCGCAAGATGAGTGCCATCGGGTCAGGTCCATTCTCCAAGATGAGGGCATCCATATCAGCAACGGCATTCTCGAAGTCGCGAATGTGGTAGTAGTCGAGAGCGCGACGCAAGAGCATGTCTTTATCGTGAGGCTTCTTGTCAAGTTGTTCGGAAAGACTGGTAATGGCAGCTTGATGGGTTTCAGTCTGCTTCTCTGTCATTGGAGCCTCGTTGTCCGTCAGATAGAGTCGCATAGGAAAAAGGTGGCGATTATTGAGCGTTTCCAGTTCTTGCAAATATGCAACGTAAGTATTTGTTTCTGAGAGATTTCTGTAATAAGTAAGCGAATATATAGGCTCTGGCCGCAGCTCTGTCTGACGGTTCTGAACCTTGCCTCTGTACTCGCTGACATATTCGTTCTCTTCTTCGTGTTTGTCTTCTTCGACGAGGGCAGCATAATCTTCAATGTTATGCTCGCTTTTCTTTCGTGTGCGAACTGGATATTTTTTTCCTGCAGCTGCATCCAGTCGGGCCTGCAAGACTTTGAACTCATCCCTTTCAGCACCGTTTACATCACCGATTTTTCGCTTTATGGCAGCTCGCTGACGATAACCGTCCCAGAACTCAGGGTAGTCCTTGATGACGGCGCTGATGTCACGAATAGCGCCTTTATAGTCACCGATATTGTCGAGCAAGAGGGCACGATTGTATAGCGCGATGGTGTTGTCAGGCTCAAGTTCGAGGACGAAGTTGAAGTCCTCGATAGCCAGATTGTCCTCGCCTACTTGGGCACGAAGCAAACCGCGATTGTAGTGAGCAAGATAGTTGCGAGGTTCGAGGTCGAGACAAGCATCGTAATCGGACATTGCTCCCCTGAGATTGTCTTGATTGTAACGCGCTAAAGCTCGATTGACATAAAGTGCAGCTGTTCGCGGCATTTGCACAATGGCCTTGTCGAGCGAAGTTTCCGCTTCCTTATATTCCTTTCGGTTACCCTGAAACATTGCTTTGAGACTCCAAGCTCTGCCATCATAATCATCGAGTTCAAGGGCTCTGTCTGTCCATTTTTCCGCTTGAACAGTATCGGTTCGAAGCAATGAGACCTGTGCCTTCATTGTGTATTGCTCCGTCTCTTTGGGCCAATGATGAAGCATCATGTCGAGCGATGAATCAGCTCTCGCGTATTCCTTCAACTCAATCTGGCAGAGGACAATGTTGTGCCATGAGTTATGGTCGAGCGGATTGATGGAAATGGCTTTCTGATAGTCCTCTTCGGCCAAAGCATAACGGTTCTGGTTGATGCGGCAGAGGGCTCGCAGAACATAATGGTTGAGGGCATAGGGATTGCGTTCTACAGCGTTGTTGCAGTCGATTTCTGCACCTTGAAAATCCTCGAGGTAATACTTCGCCAAAGCTCTGTAAAAGTAGGGTTCTCCCAGCCAGGGCTTTGCGCTGATGACCATATTGAAGCGCTGAATGGCAAGTACATAGTCTTCATAGTACAAAGCATTGCGTCCCATCAAGAGGACGCGGTCTGTGTTAATCTGAGCTGTTAAACTCAGGCTAAACACAAAGAGGATTATTGACAGAAGCCTCTTCAATAGTCTATCTCTTAACCTTGACCTTATAGTTACAGGAGAATTTGCCTTTCCTGATGTCTTGAAGTTTTGGATTGGTGAGTTGGCGGCGAAGGCCTTTCAGATGGTCTGTGAAGACGATGCCATCGAGGTGGTCGAACTCATGCTGCATGACACGAGCCAGATAGCCAGTCACCCATTCGTCGTGCTCCTGGAACTGCTCGTCCTGATAAGTGACGCGAATACGAGTTGGGCGCTTCACTTTCTCGTGAATGCCTGGCAGACTGAGACAGCCTTCCTCCATCACATCTTCTTCCGTATCGTCGTATTCTTCGATGTAGGGATTGATGAAAGTCCTGATATAGCCTTTGTATTCAGGGAGGTCGTCGCTAATGACATCAAGATTGATGACAACGAGCCTGATGGGCAGTCCTATTTGTGGAGCTGCCAAGCCGATACCCTCGCTGCGTTCGAGGGTTTCGTACATATCCTTGATGAGTTGTTCCAACTCAGGATAGTCTTTGCCTATTTCCTCTGCCTCCTGACGGAGCACTGGCTGGCCGTATGTATAGATTGGTCGTATCATAGTTGTCTTCTTTCCATCCACCCTTGCAGGATAATTGTGGCACTCACTTCGTCCACGAGTGCTTTGTTTCTGCGGGCCATCTTTCCGATGCCGCTCTGCAGGATGGTTTGCTGGGCGAGGACGCTGGTGTAGCGTTCGTCCCACATGTCGACGGGTACTGTTGGGAATGCCTTCTGCAACTGCTCCACGAAGGCTCTCACTCTGGGCAGATTGTCGCTGTCCCGTCCATTTGTCTGTTTCGGCAGGCCGACCACGAAGCGCTCCACCTGTTCCTTCTGGATATAATCCTTCAGGAAAGTCAGCAGCTTAGGTGTTTCGACGGTGGTCAATCCCCCCGGAATAATCTGCAAAGGGTCCGTCACAGCTAAACCTGTGCGACGGACCCCGTAGTCTATTGCAAGAACTCTTCCCACATTATAAATATAATAGAAGCCTCCTCTACCCCTCCAAAGGAGGGGGAATATCGGAAGTTACTCCCTCTCTTCTGGAGAGGGCTGGGGTGAGGCTTATTTACTTCTTATAAAGCAGCCATGCGCCGGGATACTGTCCCTCGAGTTGGTCGCGCTTCTGTGCGGCTTCCGGCTTGGTGTCGAAGCTGCAAGCGACAACACGATAGAAGGTCTGACCGTTCACCTGAGCCTGAGCCACACAGCTGTTATAGCCCTGACCGGCAAGCTTCTGCATGAGAGCCACGCCATTGCTCTTGATGGTAACAGATGCTACGACTACGCCATACTGCTTCAGAGGACTGCCCTCGACGAAAGTAACGCTCTCGTTGCGAACCTGAACGTTGCTATAATCTGTCACGGGAGTGGTGGTGACAGGAGTCACAGTCTGAGTTGTTACCTGCTGAACAGGAGTAGTGGTGGCGGGAGTCACAGTCTGAGTCTGCTGAGCCTTTGCTTTTTCGTAAGCTTTCTTGTAAGCACTTTCCTTGCTTTTGCAAGAAGACATCATGAACACAGCGCAGACAGCAGCGCACACATAAAGAATCTTTTTCATAAGTTGTTTAATATGTTTGGGGTTTCTTTTTCTTTATTTTACCTCGCAAAGGTACTACTTTTTACGTTAAAACACAACAAAAACGGCAGAAAAAGCCTTCTTTTCAACATTTTTTTGCATTTTTTGTGTTACTTATATGCCAAAAACACTATATTTGTAGGCAGAAACGAACAAAAACAACCTTAAACAAAGAAAGGAGAACGACAATGAAAGCATTGGATTTTCTGGTAACCTTCATAGGCGGAGCAGTCGTAGGTGCTGCCTGCGGTTTGCTTTTTGCACCTGAAAAGGGAAGCGACCTGCGTGAGAAAATTGCAGAAGCTCTGCGCAAACGTGGCATCAAACTCAACCGTCAGGAGATGTCTGATCTGGTGGACGAGATTGCCGAGGAGCTGCAGGCTGCAACAAAGGAGGCCGAGTAGTCCTCGCCTCCCCCTCTATTCCCTGTTAGGGAAGAAGAGTATTATTATAAATCTATAATCTGGAATCGTGAGTTATTCTGACAGTCTGCAATCGCTTTGGACGGAAACGAAGAGCTATCTGGAGCTGCAGAAAGAGTATCTTAAGTTGGACTCTGCAGAGAAGTTGAGCGTGCTCCTCTCTGCAGTAGCCACTGCCGCTTTGTGCCTAGTGCTCGCTCTGGCAGCCCTTCTCTTCTTTGTGATAGCCCTTGCTCTGTGGCTGGCAAAGTTTGTCGGAGGCGCCTGGAGCTTCAGCATTATGGGCGGAGTGTTGTTGCTGGCCATTATTCTCATACTCCTGTTCCGCAAGCGCTGGATAGTGCAGCCAGTATCGCGCTTCGTTGCAGGACTGTTTATAAGCGAAGATGACGAGGAGGACGAGCTATGAGTAACATTGTCAATTCTCCCGATGTGCTTGCCGCCATCCAGCAGAGGAAGCGTTCCATCAGGAAGAAACTGAAGAATTCTCGCACCCAGATGACGGACAATGTCAACTATCTGACAGGCGGAAAGATGACAAAAACGACCGACAGAGTGCAGAAAATCGCCCGTCTGCTCATCAATGGCCTCGTCATTTACAGAGGATTCAGGCTCTGTTCAGGCGTCGTCTCTGGCATCCATTCCTTCTTCACCCCAAGCAAACGGCGCAAATAGCATTTGCTTCATTACAACAACTAAATATGTTATCGCACCTCTCCTTAATGAGAGGCTTGTTGTCTTTCATTCTGCTCAGCATCTCCTGTTGCGTCTTTGCCCGTGTCACCCTGCATTTGGCAGACCCGCAAGCCACGGATCAGACGCGTGCTCTCTACTCTCAACTGTGGGCTTTACAAAAGCGAGGCTTCATGTTCGGGCATCACGACGACCTGGCATACGGCCGATATTGGCGCGGCACTCAAGGGGGTTCCGACACGAAGGCCGTCTGCGGAGACTATCCTGCCGTATGCAGTATGGATTTCGGCTCGATGATGGACAATCGATATGACCCCAATAGCGAATGGGCCGCGACAACCAGGCGCCTAATTCAGGAGGCTCGGCGCAGAGGGGAAGTCATCACCTGCTGCGCTCATCTCGGCAACCCGCTGACGGGCGGTGACTCCTGGGACAACTCGAGCAAGGAGGTATTGCGGGAGATTCTCAAAGACGGCAGCCCTACACACGAGAAATTCCTCCTCTGGCTTGACCGTCTGGCACAATATGCCCGCACACTTACCGACGACAAAGGAGAGCCCATCCCTATCCTGTTCCGTCCCTATCATGAGCACACTCAGACATGGAACTGGTGGGGGCGCGGATGTGCCAGCGAGGAACAATTCGTTGCTCTTTGGAGGCTCACCGTTGATTATCTCCGGCAGAGCAACATTCACCATTTCATATATGTAATCTCACCGCAATCGCACGGACAGGACAGCGCTGAGCGTTTCACCTTTTGGTGGCCCGGAGACAAATATGTGGACATCTTAGGCTACGATTACTACGAAGGCGAGACGCCCGACGCACTCCGCGCCAACCTGAAGACGCTCTCGCAGGTTGCGGCTGCCAAACGGAAACCCTGCGCCGTGACGGAAGCTGGCCTTGAAGCTTTCCACAACCCGCATTACTGGACGCAGCAGATACTGGAGCCGGCCACTTCCAAGGGTGTACAGTTAAGCTTCATCGTGTTTTGGAGGAACAAATATGTAGGACGGAACGAGAAAGACACGCACTTCTTCTCCGTCTTTCCGGGTCACCCTTCGGAAGAGGACTTCCGGGAATTCCACCAATCGCCCCGCACCTTCTTCAGCAACGACCTCCCAAACATGTACAAGCAAGCCAAAGGCATCCGCGTCCGTTAAAGCGATATTCGAAGCACCAAAGTGCCCATATTCCCGATGAAATGGGCGTTTTTTGCACTTTTGCAAGTTTATTGTTAATTATTTCTTCAGATTGTTTCAGTGCGTTTCAACGCCTCGGAAAGATGGCGTATTTGTATCGTGAAAGCTGACACAACCAGTCGCGATGCGAAACATAACGCGTTAAAAGTGGCCACGTAACATGTTAAGTTTGCAATCGTCAAACTATATATGAATAGGGACACGCAGCGGCGCATCCCTATCCCAAAAAGAAATTTTAACTTACTGGAAACTACCTGACCGTAATGCGACAGGGCGCAGCGAAACGGGGGTCCTGACGAAGATGGAGAGTCTCGCGATAAACTTCCTCGCTGGGCTTGACTCTGCCCTTGAAAACTCTCCTCCCACAGAGGTTGACTATCACAGGCTTCTTGAGGTTCACCAGCTCATTGCTCAAATACAAAGTCAACTCGGAGTAGTCGCAGCAGGTGATATCAATGGTGTTGCCCTCGACCTCCACATCAACGCGCTTGCCTCGCTTCAACTCATCTCGAGGAGCCGAGAGCCAGTAGAAATCAGGGCGCAAGACGGCTTCCTGCTGCCAAATGACGTGCTTGGGCCAAGCCTGCCGCTTGAATTTCGCCATCCAAGGGAGAGCCGCCGCATCTTCGCGGTCCATCCAATGCCCTTTGCCCTCCATGATGTGCGTTTCATGAATGTAACCATCAGGACAAGTCTGTTGCAAGGAATCCATCTGAACTCCCCTTTCTCTATCAAGACGGTTGCGATTGTAGGCTGCATCGTTCGCTCCGCACCAAATCATGAAAGGCATATTCAAGAGGTTCTCCAACCTAACATCACCAGGATGCCCAGCCATCATGCTTGCCGCAGCCCAATGGTCTGCCATGCGCGGAGCCATTCGCCACACACCGTCGCCTCCTGCTGAATAGCCCATGATATAGACCTTATCGGGGTTGACATCGTGGTGAGCAATCATGGTACGGATGAGAACGCGATACATACTGTCGATGGGTTGCTGACACCACATATCCCATGCCTCCAACGGAGAACGGGGAGCCACATAGACGCCTTCGCTCGGCCGATAAAGTCGCATCTGATTCCGCCATTGCTGGTCGTTGACCTCAGGTGTCGTCCCACCGCCTCCATGCAGACTAATCCATAGACTTCGCCCGTCGGCAGGCTTCTCGCCATAAACCGCCCACCAGAGCTTCATGCTGTCTCCGTCTTGACGAATAATACTGTCTCGCAGAATGTCGGCTGTCTCTGCACGAAGGCTATCGAGCCATTCACCACGAATGCGCTCGTAATCCTGCGCAAAAGCAGACAGGGAAAAGAAAAGAAGAAGGTATTTCAACTTAAACATTATTGGGCTTTTATTTGGAAGGTTGAGGCTTTGCCTCCTTTCTTGATGCGATTTTCTTCTACTCTCCAGAAGTCCGAGCCAGCAAGACCTGCACATTGAAAAGTGAAGCCTTCAGGCGTCTTGGTAATGATGTAGGTGTTCCAATCAGGATGATAGGGCTTTGTGTTCTTATTCGCCCAGAACGTTCCGAGTTCGTTAATGTAGCGGCCATCCTGCGCATTCGTTATCTTGAAACGCTCTGTCTCAGGCACGAGTTCGATGTTCCAGAGCTGGCGTTGCGGGTTGATGGTGTCGGCCTCAGCCACAAAGACAGGGAAATCGCCATCCCTGTCGGGCGAAGCATTGACATCGGTCAGGTACTTGCCCTCGTACATTATGTAGTATCGCCCATCTTCGATGGCTTGCTGGGGGAAGAACTCCAGACCATAGCTATAAAGGTGTTTATAGTCCTTGACAAGCTGGGTAGTCATTGCTTTCACCCAAGGCGTCAAACGTGTGCCGCTTACAACAGGCTTGGCTTTCACGACGGAGCCCTCATAGTTGCGGCTGATGATAGACTTTTGCTTCTCTTCCAGTTTCTGCAAGGCACGATAATGAGCCACGAAGCCAATGGAATCTTTCTGCTGAAGAGCTCTCTGCATATAAAAGACTTGCAGGCCACTCTGCCCAAGCACTCGCATGGTCTCCACCCAAGGCTTTATCTCCCGCAACATCTCAGGCTGGGAAACACTGTCGGCAAGCAAGGCATCAGCCTCAGTCACAAGGGCTCTGAAATAATGGTCATTCGGAACCTTTCCCCAACTAGAACTCTCGCCCTCGCGACGCAATCCATGAGCTGTCTTGCCCAGGTCGACATTGTTGTCGCAGAAGAGACGGAAAGCCTCTTTGCTCGTCGGCATCAACTCGGCAATGGCATTCTCCCAAGACTTCTCTGCGTCATAGGCAGGCATGTTCCAGCAGTAGTCAGCGATGCTATAAAGCGAGACTTTGGATGCTTCGGCATACTCCATCGGGTTGCTGCAGAAGCCTGACACGAGGTCAGCGATGTCGAGGCCGTTACCATAGGTCTTGCCCATGAGCAAACGGCTCTGGCAATAGTCGTTGACGGGATAGTTGAGCCAGATGAAGGCCTTGCGCTTGATTTGCTTATTTATCCATTCCATGTCATCGCGCTCTATCATATCGACCACCGAGTTGCCCGTCCACATGATGCGCACTTCGGGGTACATCTTAGTGCCAAGCGTGGAAAGATAGTCACCGCCGCTCCAAGCCTTGTTGTACTGCGTGGGACAGATGATGAGGGGCTCCACATCCTTGTGCTTGCGGACAAAGTTGTCGGTCAGGTAGTTCATCAGTCCAGCCTGCTTCTCAGCCCTCGCACCCTCGCCGCCAATGTCATCAAAGAAGACCGCAAAAGTGCGGATGCCAAGCTCGTACATGATGTTCAGTTTGTTCACCACGGCAAAGCTGTCCTGCAGGTTCCACTTGATGTCGCCTCCAGGATGAATGGCCCAGACGAACTGCACCTTGTTGCGATGTGCAGCTTCAACGAGCTCTTTCAGTTTCGCAGCCTCAGCCTCGGGATAAGGGTCGCGCCAATGCTTGCGATGATAGGGATCGTCCTTAGGACCATAGACATAGATGTTGAGCCTGTGCTTCCCGTAGAAGTCGAACTGCCTCAAGCGGTCCTCGTGGCTCCAAGGATTACCATAGAAGCCCTCAATGACACCTCTGCAACTGACGCTCGGCCAGTCACGAATCTCGAAACCTTCATCAAGGAGACTGACCTCTTTGTATTTCGAATTGTCTAATTTTGAATTTTGAATTTGTGCGAGCGTCTGTTCTCCATAGAAGGTCCCGCTTTCGTCCCTGCCAGCCACAATGGTTTCCTTCGGTGTAATCTTCAGATAGTAACCCTCAGCCTGCTGCGGAATCTTCTTCAGATAAGCCTTCACAGACTTATCTCCCGCTGTTCCGACAATTTTCCTGCTTTCGCCAAAACTACCTAAGCAAATTGCAAAAAGCAACCAAAGAAAAGCATAACGTTTCATCATCCCATTCTTGATATTTTTTGCAAAGCGGCTTCGTCGAGAATCTTTATCCTACGACCATCGAGGACAATAAGACCCTCCTGAACGAAAGTACTCAAAGTGCGGATGGCATTGCTGGTCGTCATATTGCTCAAGTTCGCCATATCCTCACGACTGGGATAGACACTCAGCGTCTGGCCGTCATCTTCCACTCCGTAGCTCTCCTTGAGGAACAGGATGCTCTCTGCCAAGCGACCACGAATGTGCTTCTGAGTGAGGTTGACCGTTCTCGCATCGCTCTTGCCGAGTGCAATCGCCAACCTTCTAACGAAGAACCAAGCCAGTTGTGGATTGCGCATCGTGAGTTGCCGAATAAGGCCGATGGGAATGCTGGCAATAACAGAAGGTTCGAAAGCCGCAGCTGCCGTCACATAGTTCTCATCGCTGAAAGCTGCACGATAACCGAAATACTCCACAGCATCTGCTACTCGCACAATCTGCGATCTGCCGCCCACTCCATCCTTGAAGATTTTCACCTTGCCACTAATGAGACAAAGCAGATGGCTGGGGATATCGCCCTCTTGATAGATAGTTTCATTCTTACGGTAGGAACGTACCTGCATTTTGCTGAGGATCAGTTCACGTTCCTCTGGCGAGAGTGCCCCATCCAAATCGGGCAACTTCGCAAGCACATCTTCTTTCTTTATCATAGTTTTGCTTTTTCAGCGCAAAGACATATTAGGGGTTACTTACATTCCACAGCAGCCTGTTCAATGGGAAGACACTTCTTGTAGTTCTCTATGTAACGCTCGAAGCCGGCCACGTCTTCTGCAGAAGGAACGACTGAGGTGCCCGTGTTGCCGGCAAAAACATCCTCTTCGAGATAGTCTGCCAGACTCTTTCCTTTATTATTAATAAGGTAGCCTGCCAGCAGAGCAATGCCCCAAGCACCGCCTTCGCCCGCAGTTTCCATGACGGAGATGGGAGAGTTGAGGGCCGCAGCCAGTACGCGCTGACCTGCACCTGCCGTCTTGAAGTATCCTCCGTGACCTGTGATGCGATCCACCTTCACGTTCTCCTCCTTCAGCAGGATATCGTTGCCAATCTTCAGCACACCGATGGCACCATAGAGTTGGGCACGCATGAGGTTGGCCAGATTGAACTTGTCTGTAGCAGAGCGGACAAAGAGCGGACGACCTTCTGCCAAGCCTGTCACAGGTTCGCCGCTGACGTAGTTGTACGCCATCAAGCCGCCGCAATCAGCATCGCCCTCGAGCGCTTTGTTGAAGAGCTTCTTGTATATCTCGCCCATGTCGACAGGCACGCCAAGCATCTGCTGGTACTCCTTGAAGAGACCGACCCAGGCGTTGATGTCGGAGGTGCAGTTGTTGCAATGCACCATTGCGACAAGCGATCCGTCGGGTGTCGTCACAAGGTCGATGGGCTCGTAGGGTTTGCTCAGTGGCTTCTCCAAGACAATCATCGAGAAGGACGAAGTGCCGGCAGAGACATTGCCTGTGCGCTGCTTCACAGCGTTGGTAGCTACCATACCTGTGCCTGCGTCGCCTTCTGGGGGACACAAGGGAACACCTGCCTTCAAGTGGCCGCTGACGTCCAATAACTTTGCCCCTTCAGGCGTCAGGCATCCTGCATTCTCGCCTGCGCTGAGCGACTTGGGTAGGATGTCGAGCAGCTTCCATGGGAAGCCTTTAGGTGCAATTAGCTCGTCGAACTTCCTGACCATCTCGGTATCGTACGTCTTGGTGGCTGGGTCAACGGGTATCATGCCTGATGCATCACCTACACCAAGCACGAACTGACCCGTCAATTGCCAATGAACATAGCCAGCGAGTGTGGTGAGGTACTTGATGCTGGGGACGTGCTTTTCCCCGTCGAGGATGCATTGGTAGAGGTGCGAGATGCTCCAGCGCAAGGGAATGTTGTAGTTGAAAAGCTTGCTCAGCTCAGCAGCTGCCTTGCCCGTGTTGGTGTTGCGCCAAGTGCGGAAAGGCACCAGTATCTCCTGTTTCTCGTTGAAAGCCATGTAGCCGTGCATCATGGCCGAGAAGCCAATGGCAGCCAGACTCTCTATCTCGCAGCCATACTGCTGCAGAACATCCCTCCGAAGGTCGATGTAGCAGTCCTGCAAGCCCTTCCAGATAAGGTCGATGCCGTATGTCCACAGGCCGTCAACAAGCTGGTTCTCCCATTCGAAAGCACCTTGAGCAATAGGCTTGTTATCCTCGTCAATAAGGACAGCCTTTATGCGGGTCGAGCCAAACTCAATGCCGAGGATGGCTTTACCTGCTTCTATCGTTTTCTTAGCCTCCATATCAATCACTTAAGTGCTTTATTCAACATATAATACACCTCGCCGTTGCGGAGTGTCTGCTTGAAGTCGGCGATGTTGGTGTTCTTGTTTATCTTCACGTACTCTATGCCAGTCATCTCTGCAAAGTCCTCCCAATAATCCTCTGTGATGTCGTAGGAAAAGGCACTATGATGAGTGCCGCCAGCAAGAATCCAGGCTGCCGCTCCTATCTCGAACGTGGGTTGAGGAATCCAGAGAGCGCTTGCGACGGGCAGCTTAGGCATGGGTTTCGGCTCGATGCACTCTACCTCCTGAGAGATGAGGCGGAAGCGATTGCCGAGGTCCACAACGGTTGCCTTGATGCCGCGACCTGTCTTTGAAGTGAAGACGAGACGGGCTGTCTGTTGCTTGCGAATGCCAATGCCGAGGAAATGAACCTCCAGCTTGGGTTTGTCGCTGGCAATGAGCGGACAAATCTCGAGCATGTGGCTCTGGAGACAAGAGGAGCGGTCACCAGCGAAGTTAAGGGTGTAGTCCTCGAGGAAAGAGCAACCCGTCGGCATTCCCTGCTGGATGACCCAAAGTGTGCGGAAGAGGCAAGCAGTCTTCCAGTCGCCTTCAGCACCGAAGCCGTAGCCTTCCTGCATCAAGCGCTGCGAAGCTAGGCCCGGTATCTGGTCGAAGCCGCAGAAGTCAGGAGCATCAACATCAGCATCGCCCAAGTCGTCGAAGTTCGTAGTGAAGGCTGTTGCGCCCTCGTCCTTGAGTACGCGACGAAGAGCAATCTCTGCCTTTGCAGAATTCTTTACCTTTTCCCAATAAACTTCTTCGCCGCTCTCGTCAATCTTTATCGTGTAGAGTTTCTTGTACTCTTCAACGAGAGCATCTGCTTCTGCGTCCGTCACCTTCTTATAGTACTCCATGAGAGAGGAAACGGGATAGTAATCAACATGATAGCCCAAGCGCTGCTCAAACTCAACGCGGTCGCCATCGGTTACGGCCACGTTGTTCATGTTCATGCCGAACATCAGGCAGCGCACGTTCTTTGCATCGGCTACACCGGCAGCCACACGAGCCCAGACTGCAATCTTCTTCTGTGCCTCCACATCTTTCCAATAGCCACAAACCACTTTGCGAGCGATGCGCATGCGAGTGCAGATGTGTCCGAACTCGATGTCGCCATGAGCACTCTGGTTCAGGTTCATGAAGTCCATATCAATCTCGCTCCAGGGAATCTCGGCATTATATTGTGTATGGAAGTGAAGCAAAGGCTTCTGCAACTGCTGCAGGCCCTTAATCCACATCTTGGCAGGCGAGAAAGTGTGCATCCAAGTAATGATGCCCACGCACTTCTCGTCATTATTGGCAGCCAGCATCACTTGCTCGACTTCTTTCGAACTGTTGGCTGTGCCTTTATAAACAATCTTTACTGGGATATTGCCGCTGGCATTCAAACCCTCGACCATCTCCTTTGAATGTCCGTCAACTGCGACCACAGCGTCGCCTCCATAAAGCAACTGCGCACCAGTCACCCACCAAATCTCATAATTCTCAAATGCTTTCATAATGTATGGTATTATTAATGTTTTTGTCCGTAATATGCGTTAGGTCCATGCTTTCTCATATAGTGCTTCTCGATGAGCAAAGGATTCATCGTTGTCTGGGGATTGAGCGTCAAAGAAATGAATGCCATCTTTGCACACTCTTCCATAACTTTTGCATTATAGACGGCATTATCCGGACTCGTTCCCCACGAGAAAGGTCCGTGATTCTTCACCAACACTGCTGGTGTATGGTCAGGATTTATCTTGCGAATGTTCAAGATTTCATCCACAATCACGTTGCCCGTTTCCAATTCATACTGACCTTCCACCTCTTCCCTCGTCATATCTCGCGTGCAGGGAATGTCTTTGTAGAAGTAGTCAGCATGAGTCGTGCCGATATTTGGGATATCCTTCCCAGCCTGAGCGAAGGCAGTAGCATAGGTGGAATGTGTGTGAACAATGCCCTGAATGTTGGGGAATGCCTTATAAAGTATAAGATGTGTGGGGGTATCGCTGCTAGGATTGAGGTTGCCCTCCACCACTTTGCCACTCTCAAGGTCAACCACTACCATATCCTCTGGTTTCATTACATCGTAGCCGACACCTGATGGCTTAATGACCACAAGGCCCTTCTCACGATCAATACCTGACACATTGCCCCAAGTGAAAATGACCAGTCCTTGTTTCACCAAGTCCAGATTCGCTTTGAATACTTTCTGTTTGAGTTCTTCTAACATAGTTAACCAAGTTTGCTACAAATTTAGCCATTTTTATTATTCAAACCAACAAAGGCGCGAAAAAAAAGGAGATTGTTAAGACTTTTGATGATTGTAGTCACCATTTCGGTGAATAAATGCCACACTTTTTATAAAAAGACACTACACTCACAAACAGAAAGCATTTTTTCAAACAAAAGAGAACTTTACACACAGAGCAAACCCTCTATTTTGTGTTAAACAACATCTTTTATTGTTTTATTTGCGATTTCCCTAGGAAAAAGGGTGGCAAAAGTTTCTATGATTGACGGAAATTTCGTAATTTTACATGCAAACTATAAACTTTAAACATTAAACTCTAAGCTTTACATGAGTTATTTACGTTTCGATAAGACGTTGATGACGAATCTGGCAGAGTCATTGCCGAAGGAGGTGCTTCGCTCGAACCGCTCTGGTGCCTACAGTTGCACGACACTAGTTGATTGCAATACGCGTAAGTATCACGGTCTGCTGGTAGTGCCTGTGCCTGAGCTGGACGACGAAAACCATGTCCTGCTGTCATCCCTCGACGCCACTGTCATTCAGCATGGTGCCGAGTTCAACCTGGGTCTTCACAAATACAACGGAGACAACTTCAGTCCTCGTGGACATAAGTATATCCGCGAGTTCGATTCACTGCAAGTGCCCACAACTGTTTATCGGGTTGGTGGAGTCATCTTAAAGAGAGAGATGATGTTCCAGCACTTCGAGAACCGCATTATCATTCGCTACACTTTGGTAGATGCTCATTCAGAAACTACACTTCGCCTGCAACCCTTCCTTGCTTTCCGAAGTGTACGTGAGTTCACGCATGAGAACGCTGGGGTAAACCGCAACTATAACGTGGTTCAGAACGGCATCTCCACTTGCATGTATAAGGGTTACCCTACCCTCTTCATGCAAATCAACAAGGAGAATGAGTTCGTGTTCCGTCCTGACTGGTATCGCGGTTTGGAATATCCGAAGGAGCAGGAACGCGGCTATGCTTCGAACGAAGACCTCTATGTGCCTGGTTACTTCGAGTTCAGCATCTCGAAAGGCGAGAGCGTGGTCTTTGCTGCCGGTTTGGAAGAAATTGACACGAACACGCTGGCTGAACTTGCGGACTTTGAAGTGAGCGTACGTACGCCTAGAGACAACTTCTATAATACGCTCGTAAATAGTGCCCATCAATTTATTGTTCATCGCGAACATGAGGACTACGTCTTGGCTGGCTATCCTTGGTTCAAGTGCAGGGCTCGCGACATGTTCGTTTCGCTGCCAGGACTGACCTTGACCAACAACGAGACTGACAAGTTCGAGGCTGTCATGCAGACTGCAGAGAAGGCAATCCGCGAGTTCATCGAAGGCAAGAAGCTGACTGTCAGCGTGACAGAGATAGAGCATCCCGATGTCTTGCTCTGGGCAGTCTGGTGTATCCAGCAATATGCGAACTTCGTCTCGATGGAGAAATGCATCGAGAAGTATGGCCGCTTGCTTTGGGACATCATGGAATGGCTCAGGGCAGGAGGGCATCCGAACTTCCACGTCGAGAAGAATGGTCTCGTCAGCTGCGAAGGGAAAAACAAGGCTGTTACTTGGATGAACAGTTCTGTCGGCGGTCGTCCTATCGTTCCCAGAACAGGATTCATCGTGGAGATAAATGCGCTCTGGTACAACGCCCTGATGTTCTCTGCAGAAGTTTGTCGCATCATGAAGGACAAGAAGTTCGTCAAGCAACTTGAGACAGCTGCCCAACTTTGTGAGAAGAACTTCGCTCCGATGTTCTTCAACGAATACGGCTACCTTTGCGACTATTGTGTGGACGGCTATCGCGACTATGATGTACGCCCCAACATGGTCTTCGCAATCGCCCTCGACTACTCTCCTCTCGATAGAGTTCAGCAGAAGAGTGTGCTCGACTATTGCACGAAGGAACTCATCACTCCGAAGGGCATGCGTTCGCTCTCGCCGAAGAGTCACGGCTACAACCCGATGTATGTAGGTCCGCAGATTCAGCGCGACTATGCTTATCATCAGGGAACAGCCTGGCCCTGGCTCGCTGCATTCTACATGGAGGCATGTCTGAAGATATTCAGATACAGCAAGTTGAGCTATGTGGACCGCTTGCTGGTGGGTTACGAAGAGGAACTCTTCTACCATTGCATCGGCACGATTCCAGAACTCTTCGACGGCAATCCGCCCTTCCACGGACGAGGCGCCATCAGTTTCGCCATGAATGTCTCAGGCATCATGCGGATCGTGAAACTGCTCGACAAGTACAATGAAGAATGACATTAAGAAACATAAAAAGAACTTAGACGAGTTAATTCCCATGACTATCCACAGACATCTCGGAAACGTGGCACGTTACGTTCGCCAACGTAACACGTTATGTTTGCAATCATAACACTATACGTTTGCCATCGTAACACTATACGTTTTCAAATGCGAAAGTAGATGGAGAGAATCAACACGTTTAAATAAGAATCAGTAATGAAAGTTCTAATGTTCGGATGGGAGTTCCCTCCCAAGATATACGGCGGTCTTGCAGTCGCAAGTTACGGCATCACCAAGGGCTTGAGCCTGCAGGGAGATGTCGAGACGACCTTCTGCATGCCTAAGCCTACAGGAAAAGAGGAGAAGTTCCTCAAGATAGTGAACATGAGTCAGGTGCCCGTCGTTTGGCGAGATGTCTGGTACGACAACATCAAGGACCGTTTCGTGGGTCACACAGCAGAAGACTACTACCGATTCCGCGACCATCTCTATGCGGACTTCAACTACCTGCAAGGACTCGACGACATGGGTTGCATCGGCTTCGCAGGAGGCTATCCTGGCAATTTGCACGAAGAAATCAACAACTTCTCCATCATCGCAGGAGTGCTGGCAAGAAGCGAGCAGTTCGACCTTATTCACGCTCACGACTGGCTGACCTACCCCGCAGGCGTTCATGCCAAGATGGTGAGCGGCAAACCACTCTGCATTCACGTTCATGCCACAGACTTCGACCGCTCTCGCGGCAAGGTGAATCCAACAGTTTACAGCATTGAGAAGAATGGTATGGATCATGCCGACTGCATCATGTGCGTGAGCGAACTGACCCGCCAGACCGTCATCAATCAGTATCATCAAGACCCTCGCAAGTGCGTGGCGATGCACAATGCCGTCTATCCTCTTAGCGAGGACATTCAGGCCATCGTTCCCAACAAGAAGAAGGGCGAGAAGGTGGTGACGTATCTTGGCCGCATCACAATGCAGAAAGGTCCAGAATACTTCCTCGAAGCAGCTAAGAGAGTGCTTGAGCGCAGCCGCAACATCCGCTTCTGCTTTGCAGGCAGCGGCGACATGATGAGTGCCATGATAGAACTGGCTGCCAGCTACGGCATAGCCGACCGTTGCCATTTCCCAGGTTTCCAACGCGGTAAACAAGTCTATGAATGCTACAAGAACAGCGACGTTTTCGTGATGCCCTCCGTCAGCGAACCTTTCGGCATCGCTCCTCTCGAAGCCATGCAATGTGGTTGCCCATCCATCATCTCGAAACAAAGCGGCTGTGGTGAGATACTCCGCAATGTCATCAAAGTCGATTACTGGGACATCGATGCAATGGCCGATGCTATTTATAGCATTTGTCAGTACGACGCTCTGCACGACTACCTGGCAGAAGAGGGCATGAAGGAAGTTGACCAAATCACTTGGGAGAAAGTCGGCCTTCGCATCCGCGAGTG
This sequence comes from Bacteroidaceae bacterium, assembly GCA_017961145.1. Taxonomy (GTDB): domain Bacteria; phylum Bacteroidota; class Bacteroidia; order Bacteroidales; family Bacteroidaceae; genus Physcousia. The sequence goes on from JAGCXU010000148.1 coordinate 24,934, forward strand.
CTACAATCAACTCACAGGTCGCGGATGGTTCGACAATGGGGAATACCTCAATGCAGTTAAGAATATCTAATAACACATTATATAATAATATAAAGGAAAAGACGATGAAAACTATTTGCTTATACTTCGAGATACACCAGCCGATTCACCTCAAGCGCTATCGTTTCTTCGACATTGGCACAGACCACTATTACTATGATGACTATGAGAACGAGCGCGTCATCAGCGAACTCTTCGAGAAGAGCTACAAGCCTGCCCTTCAGACGATGCTCGACATGATAGCCGAGAATGGAAAGGCTTTCAAAGTTGCCTTCAGCATTAGCGGCGTTTCGCTGGAACTTATCGAACAATACGCTCCAGAGATGCTCGACCTCCTCGGCCGTCTGGCAGCAACAGGTTGTGTCGAGTTCCTTGCCGAGCCTTACAGCCACGGACTTTCATCTCTTGGCAATGTAGATAACTTCATAGCAGAGACTAAGCGTCAGGCAAAGAAGATCAAGCAACTCTTTGGACAGAACCCGAAAGTGTTCCGCAACAGCTCGCTCATCTACGACGATGAGATTGGTGCTATGGTGGCAGACATGGGCTTCAAGGGCGTGATGGTGGAAGGCGCGAAGCACATCCTCGGCTGGAAGAGTCCGCACTACATCTATTCCTGCGCTCAAGACTCTCGCCTCTCGCTCATCCTTCGTGACTACAAACTGAGCGATGACATCGGCCTTCGCTTCAACGATGCTTCTTGGTCGGAGTATCCTCTTATGGCCGACAAGTGGCTCAGCTGGATTGCAGGCTTGCCTGAAGGCGAGAACGTAGTTGGTATCATGATGGAACTTGCGGCTCTTGGCTACTATCAGCCCCTTGGCAGCCACATCCTCGACTTTCTTCGAGCTCTTCCGAAACTTGCAGGAAAGATGGGCATTCAGTTCGCCACACCTTCCGAGGTGCTTGCAAAGAACAAACCAGTCAGCCCGCTCGAGGTTATCTATCCCGTCTCTTGGAACGACGAGGAGCGCGACACCAGCAGCATGCTTGGCAACGGTATGCAGCGCGAAGCGTTCAACAAGCTCTACGACGAGAACACTGTCGGACGCATCCTCGCATCTCGCGACCGCCGCATCCAGCAGGACTGGGACCGCTTGCAGGCAACCGACAACTTCCGCTTCATGACCACGAAGAACAACGGCATGGGCACCAATCGCGGCATCTACGACAGCGAGTACGACGCCTTCACGAACTACATGAACATCCTCGGCGACTTCCTCAAACGCGTCAAGGACATGTACCCCGATACCGTCGAGAATGACGAGCTGAACAGCCTCTACACACAGATTGCCAACATGGGCGAGGAACTCAGCATCAAGGACAACGAGATTAGTCGTCTTCGTGCTCGATTGAAGAAGTTAGGCTCCGAGGAGGAGGAAGCTCCAGCCTCTCCTAAATCCTCCCCTAAAGGGAAGGACTTAAAGGCACCCGCAAAGAAAGCTCCTGCCAAGAAAGTTGAACCAAAGAAGAAAGCTGAACCAAAGGCAAAGCCCGCTACTAAGAAAGCCGCTGCTCCGGCAAAGAAGGCTGAACCAAAGCCAAAGCCTGCTCCGAAAAAAGCACCGGTAAAGAAAGCGAAGGCTGCTCCAAAGCCCAAAGCTAAATGAGGATTCCCATCCTAAGCATCAACGGCTCCGATAGCACTGGTCAGGCAGGCATCGGAGCCGATATTCAAACCATAGCCGCCTTAGGTGGCTATGCTATTACTGCAGTATCATGCGTGGGGGATTACGCTTTGCCATCTGATGTGGTTTTGAAGCAGGTGGGGAAAAGCATCTCCACCCTTCACCCAAAAGCCATCAAGGTCGGACTTGTGACGAACAGCGAGACAGTTCGTCTGCTGCGCAGCGAGGTCATAGCCTGCCGACGGCTCGTTGTTGCTCCTGGTATTTATGATGCTGACGGCAAACAAATGATAGGAGATGATGTCGTCGAATCCATTGCCCGCTATCTCATTCCAGAAGCTCTGCTCCTGATGCTTCGCTGCAAGGATGCAGAGAAGATGCTTGGCATCTCCATCAAGACCGACGACGACATGTTGAAAGCGGCTCGTCTTCTTCACGAGATGGGAGCCGAGTGGGTGCTCCTTCGTGGCGGCCAGCACACAAAAGGAAGGATAACGGCACTGCTCTTTAACTCTTCAACTTTTTACTTTTTCACATCCTACAACATCGATGGCTGGCAGCGACATGGCGTAGCAGCGGCACTCTCGGCAGCCATTACCACGCGACTCGGCATGGGCGACGACGTCCCGACTGCCATTCGCAATGCCCACGACTTCATCCACTCACAGGTCGTCTATGCGAAGCCCGACGAAACGGGCAGACGAGCCATCGACATCCACAATAACTTCGTTTCGCTTGTTGCCGAACATTACCGCAAAGCCCACGATGTCACCTTTTATGCCGACAAACTCTGCATCACGACGCGCTATCTTTCGCAGATCACAGACAGAGTCGTCGGCAAGTCGCCCAAGCAAATCATCGCGGACTACATCATGAGCGAAGCCAAGACTTTCCTCGGCACCACCCGCCTCAGTATCCAAGAGATAGCCGACCGACTCGGCTTCTCCTCGCAAGTCCTCTTCTGCAAGTTCTTCAAGTCGCAAGAGAAGACATCGCCCAGCAACTACCGCAAGCAATAGTCATACACCTTATAATAACCATGAACATTCTCATAATCGGAGCCACATCTGGCATTGGGAAAGCTCTTTTCGAGCATTACGCAAAGGATGGGAACCGCATCGGCATCGTTGGCCGAAGGACCCATCTGCTTGACGAATTGTGCCGGCAATATCCCTCAAACACTTTTGCTGCTACAGCTGACATCACCAAACAAGACGAAATAGAGCAAGCAATCCATTTACTTTACAGAGAACTTGGAAACATCGACCTTGCCATCATATGCTCTGGCACGGGAGACCTCAACCCTTCGCTTGACTATACTATTGAACGCTTGACAATTGAAACCAATGTAATAGGCTGGACTTTCGTCATTGACACGCTCTACAATCTTTTTGAACAGCAAAACCACGGTCACCTAGTGGCCATTACTTCGGCTGGAGGTTTGCGTGGAGAACCAATGGCACCCGCCTATAGTGCGACGAAAGCCTACCAAATCAACTATTTGGAGGCCCTACGCAAAAAAGTATTTAAGGCTAGGAACAAGATTATCGTTACTGACGTCCGTCCTGGCCTTGTTGATACTGCAATGGCTAAAGGTGACAATCTCTTTTGGGTAATGCCAGTCGATAAGGTCGCATGCCAAATCCGCACCGCCATCCGCCGTAAGAAGTCAAAAGTCTATGTCACCAAACGCTGGCATGTTCTCGCGGTTATCAATAAAATCCTACCATTCAGTCTCTACAAACGAATATAGTCAGCGTCAAACAACCTTTTTCCAATCTCGGAGTTTCTTTTTACCAAATGGGAACGGATGATTGTCCGTTCCTTTTTCTTGCCTTACCTTTGCGGTGGTTTTATCAGAATGGAGAAACGAAATGGAAGACAGAACTACATTGAACCGCCAGTTGGCACAGATGCTGAAGGGCGGCGTGATTATGGACGTGACAACCCCAGAACAAGCTCGTATCGCCGAGGCTGCCGGGGCTTGCGCAGTAATGGCATTGGAACGCATTCCCGCTGACATCAGGGCTGCTGGGGGTGTAAGTCGTATGAGTGACCCGAAGATGATAAGAGGCATTCAGGAGGCCGTGACGATTCCCGTGATGGCGAAGTGCCGCATCGGTCATTTTGCGGAGGCGCAGATACTCGAAGCCATCGAGATTGACTACATCGACGAGAGCGAAGTGCTCTCTCCCGCGGATGATGTCTATCACATTGACAAGAGGAAGTTCCGCGTGCCTTTCGTCTGCGGGGCAAAAGACTTGGGTGAAGCGCTCCGGCGCATCAACGAGGGCGCCACGATGATACGCACCAAAGGCGAACCAGGCACGGGTGACATCATTCAGGCCGTCCGTCACATGCGCTTGATGCAAAGTGAAATCAGGAGACTCGTCTCGCTGAACGACGACGAACTCTACGAAGCAGCCAAGCAACTGAGAGTACCTTTCGACCTCGTGCAATACGTTCACGAGAACGGCAAACTACCCGTTGTGAACTTCGCAGCTGGAGGTGTGGCCACGCCTGCCGATGCTGCCCTGATGATGCAGCTTGGCGCAGAAGGCGTGTTCGTGGGAAGCGGTATCTTCAAGAGTGGCAATCCTGAGAAAAGGGCTCAAGCCATTGTGAAAGCCGTCACGAACTACAACAATCCAGCCGTCTTGGCTTCACTCAGCGAAGACCTCGGCGAAGCAATGGTGGGCATCAACGAAAGCGAGATTCAGCTGCTGATGGCAGAACGCGGAAAATGAAGATTGCCATATTAGCCTTACAAGGAGCATTTGCCGAGCATGAGCA
>JAGCXU010000149.1 GCA_017961145.1 Bacteroidaceae bacterium
CATGCCACTCTCGTTCGAGAACAAACCTCGGGCTATTCCGTATCGAGCCGCCATCATCACCGTAGCTCCCACGAAGCCGCCTCCAGCAGCAGTAGGATTGAAGGCTGACTCGACGATGAGCCTTATTGCAGGCCAAACAAAGCCACTATTCATGCATAGGATTGCGATACAACCTATCACGTAAAGTGCTGCCATGAAGGGAACGAGTATGGTGCAGACACGAGCAATAGACTTCACGCCACCCATGATGACAAGAGCCGTGAGCGTGCAAATGAACACACCAACTATCCAAGTCGGAATGCCAAAGGTCTCGTTTGCAAGAAGCGCAATGGAGTTGGCTTGCACGGTACAACCGATGCCGAAGCTGGCAAGGGCGGTGAAGATGGCAAAAGTCAGAGCCAGCCACTTCATACCAAGCCCGAGTTCGAGGGCATACATGGGACCTCCATAGGTTCTGCCGTCACTTCCTCTTACACGATATTTCACGGCAAGCAAGCCTTCTGCATATTTCGTGGACATACCAAAGATACCCGTCAGCCAGCACCACAGCACAGCACCCGGTCCGCCAAGAGCCACAGCAGTAGCCACGCCAACTATATTGCCAGTTCCTATTGTGGCAGCCAGAGCCGTAGCCAATGCCCCAAACTGAGATACGTCGCCCTTTGCCCCCTTGTCCTTCTTGACAGAAAGACGGATGCCAGTCAGCAATCGCCTTTGCGGAATACGAAGCCGGAAGGTGAGGAACACATGCGTGCCCAACAACAAGATAACCATCGGCCAGCCCCAAAGCACAGAGCTGAGCAGCGAAAAGAGATTGTTAATTGCATCCATGGGTTAAGGAAGGCTCTGCAGCACCCTCTATATTTTGTTTTACTTTCTTAAGACAGTCTGGCCCTGCGTGACGATGATGCCGCGAGAGACATCTGTGGCAGGAGTGCCGTCGAGGTGGAACATTGGTGCATCCTGAGTGTTTGCGGCCTTCGGGGCTTCTACTCCTGTACCCTCTTTGATGCGCTTGTACTCAGCTCGCGCCTTCACAAGTTGCTGCTGATAGGCCTCCGAAACGACGACATTGGAGAAGACACCCATACTGAGCATCATCCCGGCATCGATGTCGCTCTTCCAATGATGACCGCAAATCACGCGATCCAATGCATACTCCCGCGCACAGACCAGAATCTCTGCTGTCCGCTCTGGAGCAACGGTAGAGAGGGCGAGTGCAAACATCCAGCCAGCCACCGAATGGCCTGAAGGATAACACGACGAAAAGGCTTCCTCCTCGTCTGTCTCGGGTGTCAGCGAAGGCTCGCCGAAAGTGGTAAACGGACGAATCCGCTGATAGAGATTCTTCACCCTTTTCTTTTCGGCCATTGCATCGCTGGTAGCTCCTGAAGCAAGTTTCCAGATTTCGGGCGTGAGTTCTGGACTGATTGCAATGCCCATGCTTTCGGAGAACACCTCATTCAGCGAAGCCGTTGAATTCCAGACTGCCTCCTCGCCCCTTGCCTCGCGCTGACTCTTGCCCCAGACATAGAAGTAATAGTCGTTGTAGAACTCCCCGCTGAGCTGCGAAGGAGGCTCGGGCAGCCACAAGGAAGCATTCGGTCTCGCATCATCGCTCAAGTAGGGGTCAGCATACTGTACTTGGGCCAAAACACACAGCGAGGCCAACGTCGAAACGCATAAAAGGAAAAACTTCTTTCTATTCATAGCTAAAGGTTTTGTGTCTGCAAAGATACACATTATATTTATATTAAAGAGACATTTCCTCAATAAAATCACAAAAACAAATAAAAAAACTGGCAGCCACATGAGCCGCCAGTTTATAAAGTTTGTCGATACTGCTCCTCATTCTTAGAACAATTTTCCGACAGCGCGTGCCTCATCGCCCTCAAAGACGAGGACGTCGGTCACTGGCTCGTAATTTATTATGGAGAACTGAAGAAGATTAACGGCCAGATAATTACCATCGCGCGAGGTGCAGACCTCAGCCAAGTAGTTACCGTTGGTTATCGCTTTCGGACGAAAGCCCGCGACGGCCTTTGAGATTTCTTCGCGCGGAGCAGAAAGAATATGCTTCAATTGCTCGCCATCGTCGGAGGAGAGCTCTAAGACGTGAGCATCGATAATGCTACCCGTCGGATTATAGAGTGCAACGGTACGGAATCCGAAAAGTGACTTTTTGATGCTAATACGAGCATCGACACAGATGTCATTCCACATCTGCAAATTCTTAATATTTGCCATTGTTTTTTCTTTTTTTTATACATTCTTGTTAATTATAAGCCAACACAAATATAATGCGTAGGCAAAAATCATTACCCATCCTTCTGAGCGTGACAGCTTGTAGCTACTGTGAGAGAACAGCCAGAAGAGCAGGATGCTGGCAGTGAGGACAACAAAATCTACAGTCGTAAGTCCTGTGATAGAGAGAGGCTTCACGGTTGCGCAAACCCCAAGGATATAGAAGATATTGAAGATGTTGCTGCCCACGACATTGCCAATAGCCAGTCCGCTCTGTCCTTTTCGGGCAGCCACGATACTCGTGGCAAGTTCAGGCAGGCTTGTGCCACCAGCAACAAGTGTCAAACCGATGACTGTCTCACTCACACCAGCTGACCTTGCAATGCCGCAAGCACCTTCTACAAACAACTCTCCACCACCTATCAATGCTCCCAGCCCTAGCATGATGAACAATGCTATGCGGGTCGGGGACATCATACTTACAATGCTGTGAGTTTCTTTCTGTTTTGCCAGACTTAATGAATACGCCATAAATACAGCGAAGAAACAGAGCAAGACAATTCCTTCGCCTCGGGTTAGCGTGTTCGTATTGCCGCTCGACACAAAAGTATCAAGGGCTAAGCACGATAAGACGACACTTGCCATCAGGCACAGAGGAATGTCCTTCTGTACGGTGGTCTTGGAAATGGCGATTGGGCAAATGGCAGCAGATGCTCCGGCAATAACCAATGTGTTGAACAGATTGCTGCCCACGATGTTGCTCACGCTGAGTGCTGTGGCAGAAGTATTGTTCGATAGGCTTGCCAACAGACTCACGATGAACTCTGGGAGTGATGTGCCAAAAGCTACAATCGTCAGACCGATGACCATCTCCGAAATACCGAATCGTGATGCCAAACCCACTGCCCCGTCGGTCAGCTTATCTGCACCGACAAGGACAAGTGTAGCACCAATCACGATGTACAATATGTATGTGAACATAAAAATCTTTGTTAGTGATACATGTTTTCTTTCAATAAGGAAAACATTCGCTAACAAAGAAGCCGCCTCAGCGCAATGACATAATAAAGGCGCGGAGACGAAAAAGCCCTGCCAGAGGCATGTAATGATTTGGTGATGCCTTCCCTCGGTAAAGTTTGGAGGAAGCCACATCTGTCCGCTACCCAACGGCCATGATGATTCGTCCGGCCGCTATGAGTTGGTAATAAACGAGTGGGACGGGATGAAGCCAAACGAGTGGAAGACGGAGCCGTTCGCAATGCTGCTTCAACAGGACTTTGCGGCTCTTCTGCTATTTGCCGAAGCCAACCATCAAACTGTTTGATTTGCTCCTCATTCTTCTGTTCATTGCCAACGAAACCCTCTGCCCTGACTCCCATTCTGGAACCAAGGAAACCACATAGCAACGTGGCAACGACTAAGATACGCATCACGAATCTTTTCACGATGCAAAGATACACATTATATTTATATTAAAGAGACATTTCCTCAATAAAAATACTAAAACAAATAAAAAAACTGGCAGCCACGAGGACTGCCAGCCGTATGTTTGTCATAAGACGCTTTACGCTTTATCCGCAGAAGCTGAGCAGGATGCCTGCTGCAACGGCACTACCGATGACGCCTGCCACGTTTGGACCCATAGCGTGCATCAGCAGGAAGTTGCGCGGGTCTGCCTTCTGGCCTTCGGTCTGGCTCACGCGAGCTGCCATAGGAACGGCGCTGACACCTGCACTACCGATGAGGGGATTAATCTTCTCTTTGAGGAAGAGGTTCATGCACTTTGCCATCAGGACACCGCCTGCACTACCAATACCGAAGGCTACGATGCCGACACAAAGGATGGCGATGGTCTGGAAGTTGAGGAAGGCACTTGCAGTTGCAGTAGCACCAACGGTAACACCCAACATGATAACCACGATGTTGTTCAGTTCGTTCTGTGCAGCTTTGCTCAGACGCTCCACTACTCCACTCTCCTTGAAGAGGTTGCCAAGCATCAAGCAGCCGATAAGCGTTCCAGCTGAAGGAACAATCAGGCTGACGACAATAGCAACAACGATTGGGAAGATAATCTTCTCCTTCTTGCTGACAGTACGGAGTTGGCTCATGCGAATCATGCGCTCTTTCTTTGTCGTAAGAGCACGCATGATGGGAGGCTGAATGACAGGCACCAAAGCCATATAGCTGTAAGCAGCCACGGCAATAGGACCAAGCAGCTCTGGAGCAAGTTTAGAGGTCAAGAAGATAGCTGTAGGACCATCTGCACCACCAATAATACCGATGGAAGCTGACTGAGCAACACTGAAGCCGAAGACATCAATCTGCGTTACCAAGAAGGTTGCGAAGATGCCAAGCTGTGCAGCAGCACCAAGCAAAAGGCTCTTGGGGTTGGCAATCAGCGGTCCGAAGTCTGTCATAGCACCAACTCCAAGGAAGATGAGGCAAGGATAAACGCCTGCCTTCACGCCCATATAGAGAATGTCGAGCAAACCACCATGAGCCATGATGTAGCCGTAGCTGTGATAGTTGGGGCTGTTAGGATTGAGGAACTCGTTGTTCCACATATCAGAATCGAAGAGACCAGCGCCTGGCAGATTGCTGAGAATCATGCCAAAAGCGATGGGAAGGAGCAGCAAGGGCTCATACTCTTTCTTGATGGCAAGGTAAAGGAGGAAACAGCCGATGAGTATCATGACGGCATTCTTCCAACCCTCTTCTTGCACAAAGAAGGTGACGAAGCCCATCTCGTTAATGAATTTGCCCAAGCCCTCCTCCATGTTGAAGTCAGCAGCAAACAGAGGTGTTGCTACCAAAATGAGCAGGAGCAGACTAATTATCTTTTTCATTTTCATTCTAATTAGTCCAGTTCAACGAGTGCCTGTCCGCTTTGTACTTGAGCACCTGTTTCGACAAGAATTGCCTTGACGGTACCTGCGAACTCAGCAGTAATGTTGTTCTCCATCTTCATTGCCTCCATCAAGAGGACTGTGTCACCAGCATTAACTGTATCGCCCACCTTGACAGTCACCTTTGTTATGGTGCCTGGCAGAGGAGCAGTAACAGTCTTGGCACCAGCAGGAGCTGAAGGTGCAGGAGCTGCCTTTGTCTCAACTGGAGCAGGAGCTGCAGGAGCGGGCTTTGGCGTAACCTCTGCCTTAGCTGCTTCGAAGTCTGCTACCATCTCAACGAGCAAGTCGCCCTGATTGACACTCTGTCCTTGAGTAACAGCAACACGCTGAACGGTACCATCAACCTCGCTCACAATCTCGTTTGCCATCTTCATAGCCTCGATGATGAGCAGAACATCGCCACGTTTTACACGCTGGCCGTCAGCAACATTAATCTTTGTAACTGTGCCTGGGAGTTCGCTGTTGACGTTCTTGGTGCCACCTGTCTGAGCAGCAGGAGCAGCAGGAGCCATAGCTACACGAGGACCTTGAGCCTTCGTCTGGGGAACTTCTACCTGATAAGTCTGACCGTTGACGGTAACCTTCATCTGCCCGTCTTTGAGGTCTTCTACGGTGGCGGCATAATCCTGACCACCTATCTTAAACTTGAATTCTTTCATCTTTGAATTTTGAATTTAATAATTTTGAATTCTTTTTTAGAGTCTTGGGTTCAGTTGAGGTCCCCAAGCAGAGGGATATGGAACGATGGTGAGAACGCGGCTCTCGCGATTGTCCATCTCTTCGAAATACAGGTAGAGTGCCATTGCCACTGCTGCCTTGTCCTCATCGCTGGCTTTCTCGAAGTTCTTTGCTTCGAGGCTGGTTTCGATAGTGTTCTTGACTGCTTTTGCTTTTGCCGTTGTCTCCTTTGCAATAACTGTGAAGACGTTCAGGATGGCAACAAGTATGAGCAGAATAGAGAACACCACCAGAACGGAGATGCCTGCCAAAAGCCATATCTGAGGATCTGTAATTGAAAGTAATTGCATGTTATTGGTCGTTTAGTGGTTTGGTCGTTTAGTGGTTTAGGGAAGTTAGTCTTGGCCGCCGTATTTATCCCAAACGACTAAACGACTAATTTCCCGAACGACTAAATAACTTTACAGAGGAATGTTGCCGTGCTTCTTGGCAGGATTAGTGAGTTTCTTGTTCTCGAGTTGTGCCAAAGCGCGAATGATGCGGAAGCGTGTGTTGCGAGGTTCGATGACATCATCGATGTAACCATACTTGGCAGCCTGATAAGGATTTGCGAAGAGGTCTTCATACTCTTTCTCCTTCTCCAAGATGTAAGCCTTTGCTTCTTCCACCTTGCCCTCTTCCTTGAGAGTCTTGGCTTCCTTAGCATAGAGCACACTTGCAGCACCGCTTGCACCCATAACGGCAATCTCGCTTGAAGGCCAAGCATAGTTCAAGTCGCCACGAAGCTGCTTACAGCTCATCACGATATGACTGCCACCATAGCTCTTTCTCAAAGTAACGGTCACTTTGGGAATAGTAGCTTCTCCATAAGCATAGAGCAACTTAGCGCCATGCAGGATGACAGCATTGTACTCCTGACCTGTTCCGGGCAAGAATCCAGGAACGTCAACAAGCGTTACGATAGGAAGATTGAATGCGTCGCAGAAGCGGACGAAACCAGCGCCCTGGCGGCTGGAGTTGCAATCGAGCACACCCGC
>JAGCXU010000017.1 GCA_017961145.1 Bacteroidaceae bacterium
AGCAGGAGGGTGATGATGGTTTTGTTGTTCATAATTGTTTCGTTTTATTTCAGCTCTTCTTTCAATTCTTCTATCAAGTATCGGATAGCATCAGGATGGTTGGGATGTGGAGCAAAGCTGGGCAATAGATTGCCATTGGGAGCTACAATCTTGTACGTGGGGTAGCCATTGATGCCGATGTAACGTTCGAGGGCGCTCTGCTGTTTGTCGGGAAGATTGTAGTGGACGCAGTTCTCGCCCGTGAGATGGTACTGGGCTATGGCTGTCTTCCAGGCCTCATCGTCGCTGCGGTTGGCAAGGTAAAGGTACACGATGTCGAGGTCTTTGAGCTGTTCCTTCATCTGAGGCACATATCCCATCATATCCCTGCATGGGGCACACCATGTTCCCCACACGTCGAGGTAGATGTAGCGGCCATGGTAGGGTTCAACAATCTTGCGGAAAATGTCTTCGCCTTCGGTGAGCTCAGCCAAGGTTCGCGGATCGGGAGTAACGATAGCTTCAGCTGCTTTTCGGGCAGCTATGAGTTTGTCGTTTGTCGCCAGTACTTCGCCCAAAAGATAAGGATTGGTCACGTTTTTCCGTAGTTCTTTCATTTCGTAGTCTTCGAGCGGCTTTACGTCATGGACAAGCCTTTCCCGAATGCGTCGGGCCAGGGCAATCTCTTGAAGCATAGGTGGAAGATTCAGAAGCAAGTCGATTGCTTCGATTTCCTTTTGGTTGTAATAGTTGAGAATTTCGATTGCGAGGTCGGAACGACTATCGAACAAAGCTTCCAACGTATCGGTGAGATAAAAGCCTTCAATCCACACACCCAATGAGTCTAGAAGAGCCGTTGAGGGCACTTCAAGGGCAGCTTCGTCAGGCAGTTCGCTTTCGATGAGATTGACTTCCTCAGTGGATAGCTTTATCTGCCCATCGCGGGCCTTCTTCAAAATGTTTTGCAAAAAGGGAACGCCGCTGCCGATGACGCAATGTTTCTCGATGGCGACGTCACAGATGTCGTCGAGAAAATTGTCGTAGCGTTCAAGCACTAGATAGGGAACGTCGGGGTTGAACAGATCGCGGCGTTTTGCTTCGCTGATGATTTCCTCGCGCTTCACCTTGCTTCGATTGAATCGCAACTGTCCCAAATCACTCGCAAAGAACGACATGATCATGCCCGTGGTGTAGTCTTTGTATCGTTTGGAAAGCAATGGATGCGTGGCGAGGATGGATTCGCGACGTTGTGTCAATGAATTCAGTTCTTTATCAAACTTCTTGATAAAAGAAATGAAATCCATCGACTTGCGCTCATTATAGTCCATGTTGTAGCCATAGAGCGGATAGTTCAGGAACTCGTTGGTCATTCGTGCTGTCTTTCCCATTGCATAGATGCATCCCGCCACGTCGTCGATGAAGAACAGAAGCTTGTCGCCAGGTGTAATCACATATGGAATCCACATCCAGTTGTCAAGACGATAGATTTTGGGAGTCGCTTCGGTGTAAAGCATCGAGGAAGTTTGGCCGACAAGCGGGATTTTTACTTCGCAGCGGCCAAGGGAGTCACTATTGGCATTATAGTTTGTCTGCTCGTCCTTCACCAGATGTTTGAAATACGTACTCACAAGGATGCCCTGCTTTCCACTGCGATGCACTACACGTAAGGTTGCCTCCTGCTCGTTATCGAGTATTGTTCCGTCGAAGGTAGCCTCGTCCTTTATGGGATAATCTGGCAGGAACTTTGAAATCAATACAGAAGTTTTATGTTTCACACCGTCGATGACGATGGAATTCTTTTTAAGCTGTATCTCCTTGCGTTGTACGTCTTTGGTCAACACCACGCGGCCTTTCCCTGCTTCGGCATATTCCCAGTATTCGCAATCAAAGATGGCGTAATCGTCGAACAGGCCGATGAGCCATTCCCCCGTCGCCTCGTCTCTAAGGCAAAGGTCAAGGCCGGATTTCACTTGTGCCTGCCCCGCCATTGCGACGAGGGCAAGCAGGATGTTGATGATGGTTTTCTTGATCATTTTACTTGTTTGCAGCTTCTAATTCTTTGCGGATTGCGTCAATCCCGGGGAAACCGATTGTCTTATAGGTTTGTTCGCCCTGAGGATTATAGATGGCGTAAGTGGGGATACCTTGCGACTCGTACTTCTCCAAGATGTAGCGGTATTGTTCGTTCGTCAGGTAGTAGTGGTCGCCGTCGATGTCCTTGATCATTTCTTGCCAGGTGGTCAGAGGCGACGAGGGCGAGGTAATATAGACAAACTGGATGTTCTGTCCCTTCATCCGCTCCTTCATGGGAGCCATCGCCTCATGACCAGCACGACAAGGTCCGCACCATGTGGCCCAGATGTCGATGAGCACAGTCTTGCCCTTATACTTGTCGAGGATGGTCTGGAGGATCTTCTCAGGTGCCACGTCATCGTATTTCTTGAAGAACACGCTTTCATCGCTGGCCAATGTTTCAGCCATTTTTTGTTGCTCCTTCTGATACTCAATTATCACGTTCTTGCAGTCCTCATACTTGAAACTCTTAATGGCACTATCAACTTGCTCACCCCAATCTCTCTCATTATTGTTGAACAGGAAATAGACCGTCTGAAGTTCGTCGAGCCAGGGATTCTTTGTGTTGATGTCCTTGTCAAAATAATGCAGAGGCAGGCTCCAAAACTTTTCGCTGCAAGGCGAAGCCGGGACGCCCAAATAATGATAGGTGTATGCCTTATCAGACTCAGGAAGTACCAGCAGACTGTCGTTTGCCTGCAGTAGATCGCTATAATCCTTCTGACTGGTAATCTTGGCGTTGCCTGTCATCATTAGCAGATTGGTGTAGCTACCCCCAAAAAAACGTGTATATTCCACGAAGTCGCCCTCAGCCTCCATGCATAGCAGGTCTTTGGCGGCAGTCGTGTAGTCCGAGGCCTTGGCATAAGCGATGCGGTTTTCAAATTCGTTCTCCAAGCAGGATAGTCGCTCTTCGGGAGTGTTGCACTGGCTGAGGGCCTTACAAAGCTCGTAATCTGTTTTTTCTTTCGGTTGCCGCTCATACTCCTTCGCAATATCCATGTTTGTCTTGGCAAGAAAGCCCTGCATGGCCAGCAGATGGTGAGGAATCGATGTGACGCTCATCAGGAGCGAGATTTCCTGTCCGGGAGCTATCACGATTTTGTCTGTTGTCAATCCATTTATACCCACATATGCTGTTCTGGTCAACCATAGTGGAATTTCTGCTGTTACGGTGCCATCATCAGAAATGGGGAAGACCTTATCGAGATACTCTTTCGAGCCCAGAGGACGGAAGTTAGTCACTAATAGGCTCAGTTTCATATCGGGCTTATAGTCTAGCATCTTTACCTTGATTCTTGCCACACCCTTTCCGATCTTGGCTTCTGGCAGTGTCTCATCTTTGGCATATTGCACGTTCTTCCACTCAGCGGGCCACTCGGGTTTCGTCTTGGCCTTCGCGTCGCAGATGTTGAAGAAGCGGAAGGCTCCCTCGTCGTAGCCTTCTATGAAGTCCATCTCCTTGGTGTCTGTAGGTACGGGCTTGAAGTGGAGGACCAGATTTGCTTGTCCATCGTCTGGCATCCAGAATAGCGAATCGAGCAAGAGGTCTGACTCCGTTTCGCAAGTCTTTGTGCCGCTGACAACGGGATATTCCTTCCCATCGGGTGTCCGCAGAAAGGACTCCTTAACGAAGCGAATCCAGTAATGAGGCGTGAACCTTACTCGGAAGTGCATCACTGTCTCCGTCTCGTTCATTTCCATCTTGGTGATGGTAAATGATATGTTGTTTGTCCCCGTAAACGCTGA
>JAGCXU010000150.1 GCA_017961145.1 Bacteroidaceae bacterium
AAATGTCTATGCCAGTCAAATAGGATGGACTTGGAGCGGCATCTGGTTCAAGTATCGTGCTTTGGACAATGCCTACAACGATGTTTACATGAATGGCGTTCAGGTCAACAACCCTGAAAATGGCCGATTCTCCTATTCCACCATTGGCGGCATGAACGATGCAGTCCGCAACAAAGACGATGTGAGCCCCTTCGAGGCCAACAACTTCTCGTTCAGCGGAATGGGTGGCAGCAGCAACTACAACCTCAGGGCCAGTCAGATGCCTGCCGGACACAAGGTGACACTCTCGGGAGCCAACCGCAACTATAGCCTGCGAGCCATGTACAGCTATGGCACAGGCCTGAGCAAGGACGGATGGGCTTTCTTCGGTACCGTAGGCTATCGCTGGTCGAACATGCAGACCGCAGCCATCAAGGGTACCTTCTACAACAGTCTGGCCTACTTCCTCGCCGCTCAGAAGGTCATCAACGAGAAGCATTCGCTGAGCCTATCTGTCTGGGGAAATCCCACGGAAAGAGCCACGGCCGGAGCCAGCACGGACGAAGCATACTGGCTTGCCAACGACTACCAGTACAACCCCTATTGGGGCTACCAGAACGGCCAGAAGAGAGCCAGCCGTGTCGTCAACACCTTCGACCCGAGCATTCTCGCCACCTGGGACTTCAATATCCGGGAGAACATGAAGCTGACCACAAGCTTCTTCTTCAAGGATGCCAAGTACAAGAGCACAAAACTCAACTATAGCGGCACCAATCCCCATCCCGACTACTGGAAGCGCTTCCCATCATACAACTATGATGTGTGGGGCAGGGAAGGCGACTACACCTACGACAATGCCGCTTTCTGGGCCGCCTACGACAATTGGAAGGACGAGCCCTATCGTCAGATTAACTTCGACGAACTCTACTTCGCCAACACGCAGCTCAACAAAATCGGGGCAGATGCCATCTATTGGATAGAGGCCCGTCACAACAACCACCTGATGACCAACATCTCCAGCACTTACGACTGGAATATCAAGATGGGAACCAGATTGAGCGCAGGCATTCAACTGCTCAGCAATCGCGGCTCGCACTATAGGACACTCGAAGACCTGCTGGGCGGCCAGTACTTCCACAACACCAACACCTATCTCGTGGGCGACTATCAGGAAACTTCGACCGAGGCGATGTACGATGTGAACCACGGCTACCAGAAGATTATCGAGGGCGACCGCTACGGATATGACTACGACCTCTGGAACCAGGACATCAAGCTCTGGGCAGGTCTCAGCAAGGACTACAACATCATGCACAGTTTTGTTATGGCCAAGATGGGTGGTCGCAGAATGTGGCGCCAAGGTTTCATGCGCAATGGTCTCTTCCAGGACAACAGCTACGGCAAGAGCGGCAAGGCCCACTTCCTAGATGGCGGCATTAAGGCAGGAACCACAATCAACCTGGGCAAAGGCCACGCCATTACCGCTGGCTTGGGCTACGAGTTGAGGGCTCCCGGAGCAGCCGTTTCCTTCATGTGTCCGGAAATGAACAACGACTTTGTGGCGGACCTCGAGAACGAGAAAGTGTTCAGCGCAGAACTCGGTTACGCCATCTCCAACAAGTGGTTCCGACTCAACCTGAGCGGCTACTACTACAACATCAAGGACGCTACCGAATGGCAGCAGTTCTACAATGACGACAGCAACAGCTTCTCGTACAACAGCCTGACAGGTGTGAAGAGAGCTTACTATGGTGTCGAGTTGGGCTTGAAGGTCAAACTGACCAGCAACCTCGACCTCCTGGCTTTGGGAACCTACAGCGAAGCCAAATATACCGACGATACGAATGTCAACTGGATGAGCAGCACTACCGGCAAGATAAACGAGGAAATCTGCCACAACAAGGGCATGCGTCAGAGCGGAACACCTCTGGCTGCAGCAAGCCTCGGCCTGAACTACCGCATCAATCGCTGGTACCTCGGACTGACCGGCAACTACTACGACCGCATCTACCTCTCTTACAGCACCAATATGCGCTACGAGACCAACCTGAAGAATGCTGGCCGCTTCCATGCAGGGGAATATGATGTTCCCGATCAGGCCAAGGGTAATGGCGGATTCATGCTGGATGCAAGTATTGGCAGACAGTTTACCGTTTTCCACAATCCTCTCAGTGTCAACCTCCAGCTTTGCAACCTGACCAATCGCCGCAACATCACGACTGGCGGTTACGAGCAGAGCCGAAGCAACTATAGCGTGACAGAGACAGAAGGCTCTGGCACAGATGTTACGACAAAGCCCCGTACCTACAACTTCGAGAAGAACGCCAAGAAGTTCTATGCTCAGGGCTTCAACTTCATGCTCAATCTGAACTACAGATTCTAATCCATTTCGAACACATTATTATAAATATAGGAAGCAATGAAAAAGCAATCATATATCATAGCTCTCGTGGCAGGAGTCTTCGCCTTAGCCTCTTGCCAGGACAAGGATTGGGATATTCCCGAGGGCATTCCTTACGGCAACAATAGCCTGGAGGCAGGAACTACCGTTACTATTGCTGAGCTGCAAAGCACTTATGCAAGCGTAATCAGTAGTGACAACTACAAGCAGATTACGGAAGACCTTTGGCTGCGTTGTGTAGTCAATGGTAACGACTATGGCGACAACCTCTACAAACAACTCTCTGTTCAGGACGAAACGGGTGGTATCATTATCGGTATCAATGGTTCGGACCAAGGCGCTTTCATGCCAGTAGGCCAGAAACTTCTCATCAGACTGAAGGACCTCTACATTGGCGGCTATGGCAACCAGGCACAGATAGGCGGTCTTTACAACGGAGGACTTGGTCGCATGGAAATTACGGACTGGAAGCAGCATGTCCGCCTCATTATGGACGGCATGGCTGAAGCTCAGGCTTTCGGCTCGATGAAGGTCGACACGATTGATTTCGACCCCAACAAGACAATGGCCCAGCAGTCGGGTAGAGTGGTTCGCCTGAGTGGTGTGACCATCAGCAGGGAAGGCACTCCGGTCATAGCTCCAGACGATGGTTCTGTCAGTCTTGTCAGCAATTGCGTGAACCGAACGCTTTCAGGCGGAAATGCAGGCAACAAGTGTGTGCTTCGCACCAGCACTTATGCGACTTTCAAGGGTGCGTCTCTTCCAAACGGACCAGTGGAACTTTATGGCATTGCCACCATCTATCGTGGTACATGGCAGATTCTTGCCCGAACTCAGAGTGACTTAACTTGGGTTAAATAAAAGTAGAAAACAAACAAAAAGACATATACGATTATGAAAAAGACTTTCAAAACATTTGCACTCATGTTGCTGACAGCTTTTGCTTTCAGTAGCTGTGTTGACGTTCCCGCTCCTTTCAATGTGCCAGATAAGGGAAGCAGTTCTGGCGGATCTGAGTCAACCGAAGGAACCCCAGTCACTTGTGCTCAAGCAGTTGAGTTGACCAATGCTCTTGCAGATGGCGCAACTTCTCCTGAGACCTACACCATTACGGGTTACATCACTGAGGTTGTAGGCGATGTTAGCCGCAATCAGCAGACTTTCTGGATGGCCGATACCAAGGACGGTGGCCGAATCTTCGAGGCTTATTGGGCAAATCTTCCCGAAGGCGTTAGCGCATTCACTAAGGGCATGAAGGTGAAGATTACAGGCAAACTGATGAAGTATGTCAATCCGAACAATGGCAGTGTTATCGCAGAGATGAAGAATGCCATCGTGACCATTCTTCCCGATGAAGGTGGCGAAACACCTCCAGTGGAAGGAACTCCAGTTACTTGCGCAGAGGCAGTTGAGTTGACCAATGCCCTTGCTGACAATGGCACTTCTACCGAGACTTATACCGTGACCGGTTACATCACTGAGGTTGTTGGCAGTGTTAGCCGCAATCAGCAGACTTTCTGGATGGCCGATACCAAGGATGGTGGCCGAGTTTTCGAGGCATATTATGCCAACCTTCCCGAAGGTGTTAGCGCGTTCACGAAGGGCATGAAGGTGAAGATTACAGGTCAACTGCTTAAGTATGTGAACAATAGCGGTCAGGTTACTCCCGAAATCAAGAATGCAACCGTTGTTGTTCTTCCTGATGAAGGTGGCGAAACACCTCCAATTGAGGGTACAGAAGTTACTTGTGCTCAGGCAGTTGAGTTGACCAATGCACTTGCTGACAATGCAACTTCTACTGAAACCTATACCGTAACTGGCTACATCACAGAGGTTGTTGGCAGTGTTAGCCGCAATCAGCAAACCTTCTGGATGGCCGACACCAAGGATGGCGGCAAGGTCTTCGAGGCATATTATGCAAATCTTCCCGAAGGCGTAACTGCATTCACAAAGGGCATGAAGGTGAAGATTACAGGACAACTGCTTAAGTATGTGAATAATAGCGGTCAGGTAACTCCCGAAATCAAGAATGCCGATGTTGTCATTCTTCCCGATGACGGAGGCGATACACCTACACCTCCCATTGAAGGTACGGATGTCACTTGCGCTCAGGCAGTTGAGTTGACCAATGCACTTGCTGACAATGCAACTTCTACTGAAACCTATACCGTAACTGGCTACATCACTGAGGTTGTGGGCAATGTGAGCCGCAACCAGCAAACCTTCTGGATGGCTGACACTCAGGATGGCGGCAAGGTATTCGAGGCATATTATGCCAACCTTCCCGAAGGCGTGAGTGCCTTTGCAGTTGGCATGAAGGTGAAGATTACGGGACAACTGCTTAAGTATGTGAACAATAGCGGTCAGGTGACTCCCGAAATCAAGAATGCCGATGTTGTCATCCTCGAACAAGGTGGTGACACTCCTGGTCCGACTCCTGGTCCTGGTGGCGATGAGGTTACAGAACTTGTGAATGGCGGTTTCGAGGAATGGGTGAGCGACGCTGAACCTCTTGGCTGGAAGTCGGCAAGTACGGCCAGCAATGCAACCCTCAGCAAGAGTACTGAGGCTCGTAGCGGCAGCTTTGCTTGCCAGATTGCTGCTCCAGGTACGGGCAACAAACGCCTTGCTACTCAGGAGATTACGCTCGAGGCTGGCAACTATACCTTCTCGTTCTATGCAAAGTCGACCACGGCAAATATTTGCCAGACGAGGGCAGGCTATGTGCCTGTCAATGGGACTACTGTCGGCACCTACAAGTATGGCGACTATGTTGACATCAACAACAACGGGTGGACACTCGTCACCTACGACTTCACGTTGGATTCCGCAACTACGCTCTGTCTGCTTGTCATGAATCCGAAGGACAGCGACTACTCAAAGTCTCAGAATGTCCTGATTGACGATGCAACACTGGTAAAGAAGTAATAGGCTATGCGAACGTTTCTCTTATTCCTGTTGGCGAGTCTGTGCCCATCGATTTGGGCACAGCAGTACGCCACGATTCTCTATCGGCAGAGCGAAGTGCCCCATGCAGTCCCTGTGGAAGAGATAGATTCGGTTGTCATTCGTGATGTGGCAGAGGTGGACGCCACCTATTTCAACGTGCCGAAGGATACGGTCTATGTGGCGCAAGTCCGCGAGTCGCATTGGAAAGGGAAAAAGATAGCTTTTCTTGGCGACAGCATTACACAGAATGCCGAATACGTCAATTCATATGCTAGCCTGACCGGTTGCGAGGCTCTGAATTATGGCATCTCAGCCACTCATATTGCCTCGAGAAACAATAGCGACACGAATGCCTTCGACAAGCGGTACAACAAGATTCCGAGCAGAGTGGATATGGTCGTGGTCTTTGGCGGAACAAACGATTTCGGCCATACCTCGACTGCAGAATTCGGAGAGTTTTCCGACGGACCGAGGGTGGGGAAGTACACCTTCTATGCCGGACTGCATCGCCTCTTCAAAGGTCTGCAAAGCCGCTATTCGGACATTCCCGTCGTCATAATGCTTCCTCTCCACCACGGTACCGAGATAGATGTGCCGGAATACATCATTGGAACCACCAACACGATTACCGAAGGCACGAATCCCACCACGGGCAAGACCTTCCGCGAGTATGTTGAGGCCATTCGCGAGGTGGCTGCCTACTATTCTTTCATTGTGCTCGATGCCTATAGCTATTCCAATCTCAGTCCAATGACGGAGATAGGTAGCGGTTCGTCTGGCTTCTTCAGGGACGGATTGCATCTGAATGCGGCTGGGGGCATGCGTCTGGCTCGCTGGATGTATCCTCAGCTGGAGGCAGTTTACGAAATGTTCTACGATTTCTGATGCGACGGATTCTGCTATTCCTGCTCCTTGCCCCTTGCGTCTTGCTCCACGCCTACGACGTAGAGTTGGACGGCATTTACTATAACCTCATAGGGACGAACATGGCATATGTCACCCATGCCGGTCCCTTTGGGGCGATGGAGCCGAATAGCTATTCCGGCGATGTGGTCGTACCCGGACAGATAAGCTACAAAGGGAACACCTACAGGGTTTTCACGATAGGCAACAATGCCTTTGCCTGTTGCGACAACTTGACGTCTGTTCGGCTGCCATCCACGGTCACAAGTGTCGGTTTCTGTGCTTTTCTCGGCAGCGACAACCTGCGCCAAGTGTACATGCCCGACAATTTCAGCGGTATCAACAGTTGTGCTTTTACGGGTTGCACGTCTTTGCAGCAGATTTCGTTGCCTCGGAGGATGGAAGTGGTCGATTCACTGACCTTCTATTGCTGTGCATCCCTCACATCTGTGGTTCTTCCCCATCGTATCCGCACCATTTGCCAGGGAGCGCTCGAGCATCTTCCCGCCATTTCCCACCTCTATTGTTATGCCAGCGAGCCTCCTTTGGCCGAAAAAGGCGCTTTTTCCTTGGCAGATCAGCAACATTGCGTCTTGCACGTACCTAAAGAGACGCTCGATAAGTATAAAGAGACTCCAATCTGGAGTGATTTCCTCGAAATAGTGCCTCTGAGCGATGCAGAATACGCAGAACGCAATTATCGGAGAGGCGATATTAACGATGATGGCAAGATTGACGACCAGGATTTGGCACTTTTGCGGCTCATTATTGTCAGTTTGCCGGACGATTCAGCCGTCCGTTGGGCTGCAGATGTCAACGAAGATGGCATTGTCAACGCCAAAGACTATGTCTTATTGGCAAAAAAAAGTTGCCTCCTGAAATGCCAAATTTCTCGATGAAATGGGCGATTTTTGCAACTTCGGAGCATTTTAGCCAGATGAGTTAGGAAAGTTACGAAATAAATCCGAACAAGCGAACAAAACGAACAACAATTTTTGAGAGAAAGTCAAGGTCTATTTATTATATTATAATTTACTTATTATATAAATGGGTAAAATATAAATAGTATAACAAACTCGCTTGTCTCTTTATTTTCCGTGTTCGGGTTGTTCGGGTTGTTCGGTTTGTTCGGTCATTTGGTCGCGACTCGGCAATTCAAGTGAACTTGATTGCTCTCGCTGCTTCAAACGTTCGGGTTGTTCGCCCTACAAGTCTATGCCATATTCATGGCAAATCCACTCGACTGCTTTGGGCGACTGGGGTCTTTAGAGCAATGACTGAATGTCATTGCGGCCCCACAAAGGGGAGAGAGTCCCCACTCTCGACGGAGGAGCAGCATTTGGCTTCGTCTCTTCACGCCAAAACGTGCAAGTTTACTACTATTCTCATTGAGCCAGCGACGGAAAGTATTTGCGCTCACTCCAGCGGCTTCTGCCAGTTCGTATTTATACATCCCTTTCATGCTACAAAGTTACGAATAAATGAGCACAAAAACAAATAATTCTTTATTTATTTTTGTCGAATGCGAGTAACTTCGAGATAATCTCAAAGTTGTTAAATTTCTGTGACTTATGCAAGTTTTTCGCCCGCTTTTCTACCAATAACCACCAATAACTGCCAATGACTTCCAATGCCCGCCAAAGACCATCAACGCACCATGAAAAGGTCGTACCTTTGTATCGTCAAACCGGATGACACACGCGACAATGCCGAACGTCAAACGTGACAAATGCAAACGTCAAACGCGACGATGCCGAACGTCAAACGTGACAAATGCAAACGTCAAACGCGACGATTCGCTTCGCGGCACACCATATATGAGGTAAGGACACGCAGCGGCGCATCCTTACTCCCCAAAACAAAATCTTTGAAATATTGATTATTTGTCTGCCAGACTTCGCAGGACACTTATCCAAGGCTGCACAGCCATCGTATAGCCCAAGTTGTTGAGATGCAGACCGTCGGCAGTTACGGCTGGCAGGTTCTCGTCGGTAATTCCCGAGAGGCGGTTCTGGTCCACGAAGTACCAGTTCGTGTTTGCAGCAGCACAAGTCAGCAGAGCGAGTTCGTAATCGGCGAGAGTGCATCCGACCGTGTTCTGGCTGGTGCTGGTATAGCCCGAATTGTTCCGCTTGGTGGCATTGCTGAAGACAATGATGACGTCGTTTCCGGAGAGCGCCTTTATCTTGTCGTAAAGCTGGCGAACGGCGCCGTAGAAGGTTCCAGGTCCGGAAGCACTCTTGTAGTCGTCGAAGGTTCCCAGCGGAATGTTGCGCTTGAAGTCGTTCGTGATGAAGTCGATGGTCCAAATGGCATTCTGAACGTTTGGCCAGCCATTGTTCGACTGCCCTGCCACCACGGCTATGCTCTTGCTGTCCGTCGCACTGGTGCCGCCCAACGAGTAGCCGCTGTAGCCGCCATCAGGTCCGGGGCTGTAGACTGCCGGAAAATCGAATACCTCCCCGAGGAGCGTCTGGTATCCGCGCCCGCGAAAGACACCTGTGAAGGGCGTCACGAACGAGCCGGAACTCTTGTAGGAGATGAGATAGTTGTCGTTGCGCCAAATGCTGTGACCAAGGAAGACGATGCTTCGCTTCATCTTCGTTTTGGCAGATGGCTGGACCGGTTCGGCTGTCGCTTCGGTAAAGGTGACGGACTCGACTTGATTGGTGGGATAGGCTGTGGAATTGCCTTCGACCGTGTTTACAACCATGCTCTGCGAATAGGCAGGAAGGCACAGGAGCAGGAGGATGAGTTTCTTCATTTCTTCAATATTTTTTTCCCGTTCTTTATGATGATGCGTCCTCCACCGGATTTCCCCGATTGGAGGCTTTCGATTCTTTGTCCTTGAAGGTTATAGGCGATTCCCTCCTCCTCGGGCGTGCTGGAGGGCGTTTGCACTTTTGTCGCTTCGGTTACGACGATTGTGCGCGTCAGCGAGGCGTTGCGGTTGTCCACATACGAGCCGGCAGCTGTGCCGACATGAAAGAGCCTGGAATCCTTGGCTGCCGAGTAGCTGCTATACTTGTCGATGCCTGCGTCGTCCTCTTCGTCGCCACCCATGAAGTCAATCTGGTAGCGGCCTGGCCTGACATCTTCGGGAACCGTGACAAGAAAGGTGATGCGAATGCTGTCGCAACCGTTCCGCCAGCAAGCCGAGATGTTCTTCGGTATCTTCGTCACGCTCTTGAATCCCGACCATGCGTAGCCCGTCTTGGGGCAAGCGGAATTGTAGAACTGCGAAAGTTTCTCGCAAGGCTCCATGTCGTGGGAGCTGGCCACCCGGCTGCCATCCTGATAGTAAACCCAGTCCTCGGCAAATTGCTGATGAGCACCTTCGGGAACAGTCACAGTCCAACCCTTCGGAACCCGAACTCCGGCATAACTCCAGTCCGTCACGAAGTTCTGCGTTTCAGAGCCATCGTCGACAATGGTGAAACTTACCTCGAAGGTCTGCCCGGCCTCCACCTCGCTTGGAGCATAAGTGGAAATGAGCTTGTAGCAGGAGCTTACGAGACAGCAGACAACAGTCAACAGACAACAGAGAAAAGGATATCTTGAGTGTTTCATTCGTCGAAGATGGCTTTCCAGTTATAGACGCGGAAGAAATATGGGCGATAGAAGTCGGCCGAACCCTTTGCGTTGAAGTTGTCCGAGAATTCCTTGCAGTCGGTATTGGTCGAGAAGACCAGTTCTCCCTCCCTCGAGAGCGTCTGGTGGAGGTGCGGCATGTAGAAGTGCTGATAGGTGCGCGTGCCCAGTTTGTCGAGCACAAAGGGCATTGTCCAGAGCTGGTGGCACTCCTCGAAGGGTCCCCACGGATTGCGGCTTCGCATGATGTACATCTGCTTTCCAAACGGGAAGCCCTGAGCCGTCATGTAGTACCAGTCGCCATCCTTGAATACCCAAGCCGTAGAGACGCTCCTGGAACTGATGGCCGAGCGGTTCACCTCTTCCGTGGTGGGGTAGGTGGTTTGCCAGCGAAACGTTCCATTCGCATCTGCCACATAGTATTCCCAAGGCGAACGGAGGTCGTGAGTCTGGCTTCGAGCCACGACGGGAGAGGAAGTGTTGAGCGCATCTTCTGGCTTCTTCTTGAACTGATTGCAGGCATAGAGGTAGGTGTGTCCGTCCTCGTCCTCCCAAAGCGTGCCTCCGTAGCCAATAGGGTCTTTTTCGAAGAAGTTGTGGTCCACACTAATGAGTTTCAAGTAGGTCGAACTGCCTGGCGTCCCTTCGAGCGAATAGATGGCAAGAGCTCGGTTGTCGCTCTGCATCAGATTTTGCGTTCCATTATAGACGCCAGCCCATAGCACTTGCAACTGTCCGTCCACAACAGTTCCGTCGCCAGCCCAATAAAGGTAAGTCTGGTCAACCTCACCATTCCTGATTTGTGCATCCGTCTTCTCGCCTTTCGGGTGACGAAGATGAGTGCGGGCATGATAGTACCCGCTTCCCGAAGGATTCGTTCGCTGCACCCAATCTGCAAGCCATTTGAAGTTGCTGGTCTTTGTGCCGGGAAGTCCGTCGCTGCCAGGCGTCTGAACCATGATGCTATTGCGAGGGAAGTTGCAAGACTCGCGGATGCGCGTCGTCGTTCCAGTCGCTTTGCCATAGAAGCTGTCGTTGAAGCTCCAAAATACATTTCCGCCAGGCAGAGCCGTTGTCTGCACTCCGTCGCCACCATTCCAGCCAAGAGTGCGGGTGAAAAGCTCGTCGTAGAGCTTGTCTTTATAGACATAGACATTGTGGTTCGCGTTATTGTGCGGCAAATATTCCAACTTCCAACTTGCATCGGGTTTTGGCACAGGCCAACGCGTGGTATCGGCTTCCACCTCGTGCGTCAAATTGCCCTGAGCCATCGTTTTTCCAAATGGAATGAGGCAAAAGAAGGTTAAGAGGAAATAGAATCTCATCATTATTTTAGTGTTTGAGAGTACAAAGTTAACCATTTATCCTTTCCACTTGATTAATTTTTGCAAATAAATTGTCTTTTCCTACATTATTAGTTTAAAAAGGTGCCATTTCGCTTGCATATTTAGTCAAATAAATATACCTTTGCCGGTTGGAATGTAAACTAAAATGAAAAGGATTTCAACCATATTTCTCCTGTTAATGGCAGCAATTTGCTGCTTCGGACAGGAAGTCCCTGCCTCGACAAAACTCAGTGGCACGCCTATTGGCTCGCCCAATATCGATTATGATACCAGTCAGTCGAGTACGACTGTCAACACACCTGCTCATGTATTCGACGGCAACTTCGATACGTTCTATGCATCGATGGGGCGCTCCAACACTTGGGTTGGCCTCGACCTGGGTACAGCCCATGTCATCACTCGGGTTGGGTGGAGCCCAAGAACAAGTCAGGCCAGACGCGTTCAACTCGGTGTCTTCGAGGGTAGCAACAGGCCCGACTTCCTCGATGCAGTTCCTCTCTATCTCATTCCGAACACAGGTACAGCCAGACTCATGGAATATGCAGACGTCCCTGTGTCAAGGGGTTTCCGCTATGTTCGATACGTTGGTCCGAATGATGCGCGTTGCAACATTGCCGAACTGGAGTTCTATGGTTATGAAGGAGAAGGCGACGACTCTCGTTGGTATCAGATAACAACCCTGCCAACAGTCAGCATCCATACCGAAGCAGGCTACGACCCTCGTGATAAGGTCACAGAGATGCCTTCGTTCATTACCATCACTTACGACAATGGCACCCGCATTCAGGAATATCCCATCACAGCTCGAGGCAGAGGCAATGCATCTTGGGGTTTCCCCAAAAAACCTTGGCGCATCAAGTTTGCCGACGGAAAGAGCCACCATATGCTTAGAGGCTCGGCTCAGGAAAGCCCTGCCAAAGCCAAGAAATGGACGCTCATCAACAACTATGGCGACAAGACGCTCATGCGCAATTGCCTCGCTTTTGAGGTCAGCAAACGCATCGGAGCACTTTATTCACCTTGGTGCCAGCCCGTCGATGTCATCATGAATGGCGAGTATAAAGGTTGCTATCAGCTTTGCGACCAGATATCTGTCGATGCGAATCGTGTTCCCATAACAGAGATGTTGCCGACTGATAACGAGGAACCTCTCGTCACTGGCGGTTATCTTATCGAGGTCGATGCTTATGCCAGCCAAGAATCAAGCTGGTTCAATAGCAACAGAGGCAACCCCGTTACCATCAAGCATCCTGGCGACGACGAAATTACGACTCAGCAGCACAATTACATCCGGAACTATTTCAACCTGATGGAGTCGTCGGTTTTTGCAAGCAACTATACAGACCCCCAAAACGGCTATCGCAAGTACCTTGATGTGGAATCCTTCCTCAAGCACTTCATTATTGGGGAGTTCTCGGGCAACATGGATACTTATTGGAGCGTTTACATGTACAAGGATCGCGAGGAGAATCAGTTCCACGTCTCTCCTTGCTGGGACTTCGACCTGGCTTTCGACAACGACCAGCGCAACTATCCTGTCAATGGTCGTACCAATTGGGCATACAATGGGGGCAGTGCTGCAGGCAACATGAAGTCGTTCGTCAACCGCATTCTCAGCGACGGTGGTGCCGACCAGATGCTCAACCAACTTTGGAGGGAAAGCCGCAAAGAGGGGTGTCTCGACGAGAAGACACTTGTGGAATACGTTGACAGCATGGCCGAGGCAATGGAAGCCTCTGCCAATCTCAACTTCATCCGTTGGCCGATTCTCAACGAAAGGGTTCACCAGAACGTCTCTGCACTCGGTTCTTTCGATGCGGAAGTCGATGTCTTGCGAAGTTACATCCCAGCTCGATTGGCCTGGATTGACAACTATCTCGGTTATGATCCTGGCTCGATGTATTCGGATTCGACTTATTACATCTCCACTCCCGAAGAACTTATCCAGTTCAGTCAGGTTGTTGCCGGAGGTGCAGCATACAGCAACGCATACCTCGAGGCTGATATCGACATGGAGGGATATAACAGCCAGTTCCAGCCAATAGGAAGAAATACGAAGACATTTAGAGGTCTCTTCGACGGGCAAGGTCATCGCATCAAGAACTTGCATGTCAGTGGAGGCGATTTCACCGGTCTGTTTGGAACCGTAGGTGGCGGAGCAAAAATCTGCAATCTTGTCCTCGACAGTTCTTGCACCATCAATGGAGCAAATTATGTTGGTTTGGTTGGCGGTTCTTCAGGAGCAGGTTCTGTCTCTTTCTCTTGCGTAGGCAACGAAGCGAATGTGACGGGCACTGGGGCTAATGCGGCTGGTATTATTGGCTGCAACAAGGGCTCTACTTGCATCTTCTCATTCAGCAACTGCTACAATACAGGCAATATTACAGGAAACAGCGAGAGTGCAGCCATTTGTGGTTGGCTTGGGACAAACGCATCCATGGAGAACTGCTACAATATTGGCACAGTCACAGGCTATAACTACCGCAACGATTTCTATCGTGGCAGCGCAAGTGCCGTGAATTGCTTCAGCACTTCTACCACACAAGTCAACCGTATCTCTCTCGAAGATGCTCAAGGCGGAAAGCTCTGCTATCAGCTGAATGGCGGCAAGACTCTGGAACCCATTTGGTATCAGACGATAGGGCAGGACGGATATCCCATCTTTGATGCCACACATTGTGTCGTGCTCAAAGCAGATGACGGAACATACTACAACATCAGTCATATTGCAGGCGACGTCAATGGTAATAGTGTCTTGGATGAAATCGATGCGCTTTGGCTCGCTTCCTACTTGACAGGCGAAACGCCAGATGGTTTCGAGGAAGTCAACGCCGATGCAAATATGGACAGTCATATCAATGTGGCGGATTTCGTAACAGTTCGTCGCATTCTCAACGAAGTTCCTCTTGGCACACAACCGCTCACGGCAACACTCTATTCGAGCAATGCCTCAGTCAAGGCTGGAGGAACACGAAAAGTGACGATTTGGGTGAATCTGAGTCGCCAGGCAACGGCTTATGAGGCAGACATTGTCCTTTCCGACAACTTGTCGATTCAGGAAGGAAGTATTGCTTTTGCTACGAAACTCAACACAGCTTCGCACGTCGCAAATGTCCTTCCAAAGGCAAATGGAGCACACTTCATCGTCTATTCTCCCGATAATACGGACCTTGGAGCCACTAGTGGAACGGCTCTTACCTTTACCCTTGTCGGAGGGAACGAATTCGACGGAGGAACCTATCAGATTCAGAATCAGCACTTTGTTGCTGCAGATGGAGTCATCTGCTCGCCTGAAAATGCGAACTACGAAGTTACTCTTGCCAAGACTTACATCACTTCTATCCAACTCGAACCTGATGATATAGAGATGATTGCCGGTAACGATTCTGTCCTGACAGTCACAATCTTGCCAGAAACTGCGACAGTCAAAAACCTCAACTGGCTGACATCCGACGAAAGTATCGCAACAGTTTCCGATGGCATCATCTCTGCCGTATCTGCCGGTACCGTTACCATTACGGCAAAGGCAACCGATGGTTCCAACAAGCAGGCAACAACTGTTGTGACCGTCTATAGAGACGAGGATGCCATAAATGTTCCGCTTGCCGACCTTGAGGGAGAAACAATCTATACCCTTAGTGGCACTCGAATCGACCGAATCACAAGGACAGGCATCTATATCATCAACGGAAAGAAACGACTCGTAAAAGTCAAGTAAAGAAACTGTCCCCAGTGTCGTTGCCAGACGACACACGTTATGATAGCCATCGTAACACTTTATGTTTGCCAACGTAACTGGCGTCGTTTCGCATAGTGGCGTAGTGTTAACTACTAATAAATTGCCGGCGTAAACTAAATAAATATGTTAAAAGGTAGCACTCGATGCTGCCTTTTTTCGTTTTTCTCTTGCTGTCTTGTCGCAAACTCCATTCCTTTGCAGTAGAAAAAGCCAAAATTATGACTGAAAAGAAGACTATGAAACCCCTCACCCGCGCAGAGATGGATGTGATGAATGTGCTTTGGGACGCAGATCACGCCCTCACGATCAACGAGATAGTCGAAGGCTATGCCGAGCCGAAACCAGCCTACACAACCGTCGCAACCTTCCTGAAAATACTGGAAGCGAAAGGTTATGTAGAGCACAAAAAGAAGGAAGAAACTGGCCGCACCTTTTACTATTCGCCCATGCTCTCGCGCGAGAAATACATCGCCCATGTAGTGAAGGATGTGAAGGACACGCTCTTCGGCAGTTCGGCAAAGAGTTTCTGTTCCTTCCTCATACAGAATGAAGAACTCACAGACGAGGAATTGCAGGAAATACTTTCTTTAATTCATAGCTAAAATGTTCGTTTACCTGATAAAATCAGCCTTGTTGCTGGCCCTTCTTTACGGAAGTTTTGCCTTGCTGCTGAGTCGCGAAACTTTCCATCGCTTCAACCGTTTGGCCCTGCTTAGCGTGCTTGTGGCTTCGATGGTGCTACCCTTCGTGCAACTGACAATACAGAAGCCAGAGTTCCTCAGCTATGAAGAAGTCCCAATGCAGGAAGTCCTTGTTCAGCCGGATATGCAATTCGATGATGAATATGAGGTTCCTCAGCAAGAAGAACAGCTTGAGATTGTCAATCCGACAGAACCAGAAAAGATAAGCCTCCCCACTTTGGAGGAGGTGGGGAAGGGCGTCTATTTGCTCGGCTTGTTCCTTTCCCTTGCCATCTTCTTCGTGCAGCTTTTCCGCCTTTGGAGGGAGATAAGGGGTGGCGTGCATACCAAAGATGAGTTGGGAAATACTGTAGTCATTCGTGGAGGCAACTTTGCTCCATACAGTTTCCTACATTATATAATAATAAGCGCTTCGGATTATGAGCACCTTCGTCAGCCAATCCTGACACACGAACAAGCACACATCCGATTGGGACACACCTGGGATCTCTTGCTTCTCGAAATGGTGAAGGCGCTTCAATGGTTCAATCCCTTTGTCTATCTCCTTGGGCGCGACCTCAAAGCCGTGCACGAATACGAGGCAGACAATGCCGTTCTAAACTTTGGCATCGATGCAAAGACATATCAACTCTTACTCGTGACGAAAGCTGTGGGCAGCCGACTGCAGACGGTCTGCAACAACCTCAGTCACCATTCACTTAAGAAAAGAATCAAGATGATGCACAAACACAATTCCAAACGCTGGCTGATGGGCAAAGCTCTCATCCTGCCTGCACTCATGGCACTGGCCTTAGTTGCTTGGGCCAAACCCAAAGTCGAGGAGATAATCCCTTCGAACGAAACGATTTCATCAGTCGTCGAGGACAACAAACAAGTACAAGACGACAAGCCCGTCACTGTAGCAGTACCTGGAATGGGACTCGTAATGACTGATGAGGTAAAGGGCTTCTCAGGGAAGAAAATGCTGAACGCCTTTATCCCAAAGGCTGACGCAAAAGACTTTATCAAGAAGCATGGTCCTGCAATTACAGTCTTTTGGCTCAAAGGCACTTGGGTGGTGAAAGGCGATGCCTCTTACATCGAGGAGCATCCCGACTGCCAGTATCCTTGGGCATTCCATACAAAGTACTACACGGTCATGCTCGACGGCAAAGAACTTGACGTCAACAAACTTCCCGACCTGCCTGCCTCGGCTCTGAAGAAGGTGGAAATGGAGACAAAATCGAATGAGGGAAAACTAAAGGTCAACCTCATTACGAAACCCGTCCAGATTCCTGCTGGCGTGAAGGGCAACATCAACCCCGAGCTGACTATCTTGCTGACAGGCACGCCTCCGAAAGACAGCGGAGCCAAGACAACTATCTGGGAAAGGAGAGGCAATTTCGACGGCTTCAGTTGGAAGAACTACACAATCTGCTCGTGGAAGTGGGATGTGGAAGATATCAGCGTTCACCTGAAAGAAGTCGCAATCCGCAAGGACCACAGCGTTCGTGTTAACGTCTGCAAAGGCGTTCCGCAGGAGCACATCGACCGCATCAAACGCATCATGCAGGAATGTGGTGTAACAAACTATAGGTTTGTCAAGCAATAAGTTTAAAGGTTATTAATCAAGACGGAATTCCGAAGGCTCCGATGCGCTGTGATAGTGCGTCGGAATCTGCCGTTAGGAAGTCTTGCTTGCGCGAAAGCCTATGCTCTCTACTGCTCGCAGCACATCTTCTTCAAGATGAGTACCGATGATGCTTGCAGTTCCTTCATGAAGAGAAACCTCTACATGCTCCACTCCTTCAACCTCGGCAATGGCTTTCTCGACATTTGCAGCACAATGGCTGCAGTTCATTCCCTCTACATTATAAATGGTGCAGAACCCCTCCGCCTCCTTCAGGGAGAACTCTTCATGATGGTGGTGATGCTTCCAAGGCCAAAGTGCCCTAACCATAAAGACGAGCAAAAGAGCCGTGCAGATGTAAGAGAACATGCTGATGCCTTCTTCGTGGCAGGATGCATAATGTGCGACTGGAGCTGTGAACCACTCTCTTGGAAGAAGATAATCAATGCCGAAGCCAAAGAGAACTGCTCCAGCAATGATGGAAATCAGGTAAATGAACATCGAACGCTTGCCCAAGACTTTACCTACAACCAATATGCTTGCAGCATTGCTCGCAGGACCAGCCATCAAGAGAACAAGGGCGGCTCCAGGTGTCAGTCCCTTCAACATCAGGGCCAAAGCGATGGGAATGCTACCAGTTGCACAAAGGTACATGGGAATACTGAAAAGCAGCACAAAGAGAATACTGTAGAGTGTGTTGTCTTGGAAGATGGTAAACCATGAATCAGGAACGGCAGCAGTAATGATGCCAGCCACTATTAGACCTATTGCCAACCACTTGCCGATGTCCTCCATCATCTCGCCAAAAGCATAGGCCAAAGCTCTTATGATTTTCTCAGTAAACGGGATACGCTCTTTCTTGCTTTCCACCTTAATGGAAGAGTTAGAGTGAGTCTGTTGCTCTGGCGTTTCGAGGCTATTGCAAAGCACACCTCCAAAGATTGCCGTCAGCAGAGCTACAATGGGACGAATGATGGCAAAGGGAAGTCCCATGAGGCTGTATGTAGCAATGATGCTATCAACACCAGTTTGAGGTGTTGCGATAAGGAAAGAGATGGTAGCTCCTTTGCTTGCTCCTTCCTTGCGAATACCCATAGCTGTTGGGATGACACCGCAAGAACAGAGTGGCAGAGGAACACCAAACAGTGCAGCCAATACCACACTCTTGAGCGAATGCTCGCCTAGATATTTTGTGTAGACTTTGCTCGGAATGAATTCATGCATCAAACCTGCCAACAGGAAACCCAGCAACAGATAGGGCGACATTTCGCAAAGCAAAGTCCATATTTCAGATAGAATATTCATTGCTCTCGTCTAATTTGCTGCAAAGATACGAAATAATTGTGAACTTTGAACTATGAACTATGAACTAAATGTTGTATCTTTGCACCAAAATAATCAATAATAGGTATGCAGAAGACAATAGGAGTGCTGACGGCAATGAGTGTGGAATATCGCCAAGTGGCTGCAATGCTTCAAGATACGGAGACGGTGTCGTCTGGTCCACAAGAGTTCCTTGTAGGCAGAGTAGGAGAGAGTAAAGTGATTTTGCTGCAATGCGGAATCGGCAAGACCAACTCAGCTTCTGGAGTGACGAACCTCATTATGACATTTCGCCCAGACTGCATCATCTCTTCCGGTGTGGCAGGAGGCATTGATGCAAAACTCGATGTAATGGACGTTGTCATTGGTAAGGAGGTATGCTATCATGATGTTTATTGTGGCGAAGAATGTGATCCGGGTCAGGTTCAAGGCTTGCCTAAGTTCTTCAACGGGAACGAAGACCTCCTTGCGGTCGCGACAAATCTTGAGACAGATGTTCACATTGTGCCAGGCTTGATTTGTACAGGAGACCAGTTCATAACGAGTCGAGACGAAATGGACGCCATCAAGGAGAAGTATCCTGAAGGTCTTGCAGTCGATATGGAGAGCGCGGCAATTGCTCAAGTCTGTCATTTATGGAACGTACCTTTCCTCAGTTTCCGCATCATCAGCGACACCCCAGGCGTGAAAGCCCACTTCGAGCAGTATCTCAACTTCTGGGACACGATGGCCGATAAGAGTTTCGCTGTAACAAAAGAATTTCTCAGTAAAATATGAACAAGATACCCAGTTTCACCATCGACCACAATCGTTTGCTTCGTGGCATTTATGTCAGCCGTCGAGATAAGGTCGGTTCGGAAGAGGTCACCACTTTCGACATTCGAATGAAAGAGCCCAATCGTGAGCCAGCCTTACATCCAGGAGCTCTTCACACAATAGAACATCTGGCTGCTACCTATTTGCGTAACGACCCTGTTTGGAAAGACCGCATTGTCTATTGGGGACCGATGGGATGCCTGACCGGCAACTATCTTCTGATGCGAGGCCATCTGGAGCCAGCCGACATATTGACCTTGATGCAGGACACCTTCCGATTCATCGCAGAGTTCGAGGGCGAGGTGCCAGGGGCAGCTCCTCAGGACTGCGGGAACTGGCTCTTGCATGACCTGCCGATGGCTCGCCTTGAAGCCCGTCGTTACCTCGAGGAAGTCCTTCTCAATTGTAAGTCCGAGAACTTGGTTTATCCTAAATGAGAGGCGAACTCTTGTCCCTTCTTGTCGCTGTGATGTGGACCTTCACAGCGCTTTTTGCCGAAGTCGCAAGCAAGCGAATGGGAACGCTTGTGCTCAATGTCTGGCGAATGTTTTTGACCATTCTTCTTCTTGGCATAGTGCTTTGGTGGACTTGTGGCAAGCCTTGGCCGCAATACGCCAACGCAGATGTTTGGAAGTGGTTCTTGGCAAGTGGTTTCATGGGTTTTGTCTTTGGCGATTATTGCCTTTTCAATGCATATATTGTGATGGGAAGCCGTTTCGGCCAGCTCTTTATGACGCTTGCCAGTCCCTTTGCAGCCATAGCTGCCTGGTTCATGATGGGCGAGACGATGACTCTACTTGCTTTGCTCGGCATGATTGTCACTTTGAGCGGAATCTGCATCTCCATTATGGGCAAGGATGATGCTGGAGCTCGGCATCTGAAACTCCCCAGAAAAGGTATTCTGCTTGGCATAGGAGCGGGTATGGGACAAGGTATAGGACTTGTTCTCAGTAAGCAAGGACTGATGCATTATGCTGCCGAGATACCGGCTGAAGCTACTGATGTGGCTGCCATGATGCCTTTTGCAGGTACACAGATGCGAGCTGTGATGGGACTGATTGGCTTCGGAGCGACGCTTCTGTTCCTGAGGAAATGGAGGAACATGCTTCGCTTCTTCACAGACCTTCGTGGTGCTGCGGCAGCGATGGGAACTATCCTGCTTGGTCCCTTCTTTGGCGTCAGTCTCAGTCTGATGGCAGTTGGAATGACAAATACTGGTGTGGCTCAGACTTTGATGTCGCTCACCCCTATCCTCATCCTTTGGCCTTCACGGTTGATGTTTGGCACGAAAGTCAGCTTGCAGGAAATGGTTGGAGCAGTCATTGCAGTGGCTGGAGCATCACTTTTCTTCATTTAGATTGACGAATAAGAGCTTTTTAAGTATTTTTCTTATCATCTTATTTCCTTATTATCTTATTTTGTTGTAAATTTGCAGCCGTTAAAGGAGGGATGCCAGAGTGGTCGAATGGACCGCACTCGAAATGCGGCGTACTCTTACGGGTACCCTGGGTTCGAATCCCAGTTCCTCCGCAAACAAAGGACCGATTGAGTTGTCAATCGGCTTTTTGTTTTTATGAGAGTGAATGAACTTATCATCGTTCATTATCTGCAGCTTATAGGAATTGTTGGACTTCAAGGGTAGTTTGCAAATGACTGCAGTGTCGTTGGCAAACGTAACACGTTAAAAACGCAAACGACACACGTTAAGATTGCAATCGTAACACGTTAACTTTGCAAACTTGACTGGCGTCGAT
>JAGCXU010000151.1 GCA_017961145.1 Bacteroidaceae bacterium
GAACGCTGCGACTTGATGTTCTGGTTGAGTTGGACTGTCGTGTTGCCCGCGATGGTGATGGTGTCGCGAAGTTCCTTGTAGAAAGGACGTTGGTTGTAAAGTCCGAGAGCAAGCCGGAAAGTGAAGTTGTCGTTGGCAGCTGGCACGAAGCCAAGGCTGGCGCGAGGGCTGACGAGCCACTCTTT
Source organism: Bacteroidaceae bacterium (assembly GCA_017961145.1). Taxonomy (GTDB): domain Bacteria; phylum Bacteroidota; class Bacteroidia; order Bacteroidales; family Bacteroidaceae; genus Physcousia. The sequence goes on from JAGCXU010000151.1 coordinate 186, forward strand.
GTTCCAGCTCCAATAGCTGAGGCGAAGACCGTAGTTGAAACTCAGAATGCCGATGCTGCTCTCTTTTCGCCAAGTGTCTTGGGCATAAAGCTCGAGCTGGTTGGCATTGATGGAGTTGTGGGCTCGCATGTTATAGATGACTTGCAGGTCGTTTCCTGTGTGAGGAACAGAGTAGCCGCTACTGTCGCGATACTCCCATTCGTTCGAGTTTTCGCGAACCTTCTCGTGTTTCCAGCCAATGCCAGCGTGCATCTGATGGGTTCCGAGCTTCAGGTCGTAGGCGAGCTTCATGCTTTGGACGGAGCTGTAAAGGAAGTTGCGGGCATGTTCCATATAGGAGCCGACGCCCAGCTGCTCGTCGCCATTCGTCTCGTTGAGCCAGTACTGGCCTTGGATGTCGTAGGTCTCTTTCTCCCGATTGCTGAAAAGCGAGGTCGTGAGACTGATGGCTCCCTTGCCCAACATGCGTGCTGCCCGAACAGTTCCGAAGAGTGTCTGGAACTGGTCTTCCTCCTTACCATCGAAATAGACCTTGAAGCTCTTCACGTCTTCCAGCGTTCCAAACCTCGTTTCGCGGTCTGCAGGCTTGAAGTTGTAGTTGTTGCGGTTGATATAGACAATGGCGTCGAAGGCCCAACTCTTTGCCGGAGTCCAACGGAAATATGCCTGATAGTCGAGGAAGTTGGGTTTGTACTCGCCCTTTGTCTCGAGGCTGCCGAGCATGTATTGGTTGGTCTTGTAGCGCAAGCCATTCGAGAAAGAGAACTTCTTCTTGCCGTAACCCACATAAACATTCGCGCCAAGCAGACTGGCAGCAACGGAGGCTTCGAGCCTTTCGGGGTGGGCGTATGTGATGTCGAGCACGCTCGACATCTTGTCGCCATACTTCGCCTCGAATCCGCCGGCAGAGAAGTTGATTTTCTCCACCATGTCGCTATTGATGACGGAAAGTCCCTCCTGCTGTCCGCTACTGATAAGCATCGGCCTGTAAACCTCCACACCATTGATATAGACGCAGTTCTCGTCGAACGAACCGCCACGGACATTGTACTGCGAGCTCAGTTCGTTGTGCGTGCTGACGCCTGCCTGGGTGGCCACAAGCTCTTCGACCGCATTGCCACTCGTCGAGGGCATTCGCTTCAGGTCCTTCTTGTTGAGTTCCTGCATCGAACCCATTTGTCGGCGAGTTTCCGCTACAGTCACTTCGGAGAGCTCCTTTCCGCTCTCTCGCATCACGATGTTGAGCGTCAGGTTTCCCTTTGGTTTCTTGAGGACGCGCTTGCGTGTCTCGTAGCCAATCATGCTGTAAACGACCACGATACTGTCGGCAGTATGGAAAGAGAAGTTGTATGTTCCGTCGAGCGAGGCAGTTGTGCCGAAAGGCTGACCCTCGATGCGAATCTGACACAAAGACACAGGGTCTTGACTTTCGTCAACAACCCTTCCCTTCAGGTGCACTTTTGCGGTATCCACCTGCTGCTCTTCCTCCTGAGCAGACACGTTCATAATGCCCCAAAAGAGAGGCAAAAGAAGCAATAAGAAACGTTTCATCTTATATAATAACGTTAAAAGTGTCGATTTATTGTAGCATCTTTCACTTTTCATTTTTCATTCTTTCATTTTTTTTTCGTACCTTTGCACAGCAAAAGAATGAAACGATGGAAAAATTCAGTGAATTAATCAAGTTGCGTCGCAGCCATAGAAGCTTTACAGAAGAACTCTTGAGTGGTGACGATGTGAAGCTGCTCCTTCGAGCCGGTTTGATGGCCCCAAGCAGCAAAGGTCTGCACAGTTACGAGTTCATTGTAGTGGAAGACAAGCAGATGCTCTCTGCCTTGAGCCAGAGCAAAGCCGTGGGAAGCGACTTCCTCAAGGGTGCTCCTCTGGCAATCGTCGTGCTTGCCGACCCCAGAATAAGCGATGTATGGATAGAAGATGCTTCGGTTGCGGCAACAAATATCCTGCTCCAAGCCGAAGACCTCGGCCTTGGCGCTTGCTGGATTCAACTGCGTGACCGTCAAGATGCGGAAGGTCGTCCCACAGAAGAAATCGTGAAGTCCCTCCTGGGTATTCCTGATGAGATGAGGGCTGTCTGCATGATTGCAGTCGGACACAAAGGGATGGAACGCAAACCGCAGAATGAAGACCGACTGAAATGGGAGCGCGTACATATCGGACAGTACTGATTGGAGCAGGCAATGTGGCGACCTTCCTGAAGGCCAACATCTGCAGTCCTTTCGAGTTGACCTGTGTTGGAGGCCGACAGAGGACGTGTCCCATTCCCAAAGATGCCGACCTTTATATCATTTCTGTAAGTGATAGGGCGATAAGCTCTGTTGCTCAGGAACTTATGGATGTCGAAGGTCTGGTGGTTCATACGGCTGGAAGCGTGGCTATGGATGTGTTGAAACAGAGTAGGAGAGGCGTGTTCTATCCCCTCCAGACACTCTCCAAGAAACGCAGGATTCCTGCCTCTCGCGTACCTTTTTATATTGAGGTTTCGCAGGAAAAAGACATCGAATTGCTCCAAATGCTTGCCGAAAGTATGGGGAGCAAAGCAGAACAGATGGATAGTGAACGCAGGAAATATCTTCACCTCGCTGCCGTCTTCTGTTGCAACTTCGTGAATCGCCTTTATGGCATCACAGACGACTTGCTTGCCGAGCACAATATCCCTTTCTCGGCCATGCTTCCGCTCATCCAAGAGACGGCAGACAAAGTGAAGGAGTTGACTCCCCATCAAGCCCAAACAGGCCCTGCTGTCCGTTGGGACGAAGCTGTTATGGAGCAGCAAATGTCACTCCTAAATGATGAGCAAAAGCAGCTCTATCAACTACTTAGCAAAAGCATACACGATGATAAACTACGATTTGAAGAAGATTAAGGCACTCGTCTTTGATGTGGATGGCGTTCTGAGTTCGGAAACTATCCAGACAAATAACGAAGGCGTGCTCATGCGTTCCGTCAACACGAAAGACGGTTATTCCCTGCGACTTGCAGTAACGGAAGGACTTCATGTTGCCATCATTACTGGAGCTCGCGAGGAAGCTATCCGTCGACGCTATAATGGCCTGCTTATTCAGGACGTTTTTCTGGGCAGTTCTGTCAAGACTGAGAAGCTGCAACAACTGCTCTACAAGTACAATCTCACTCTCGAAGAAGTGCTTTATATGGGCGACGATATCCCAGATTACGAGGTGATGAAGATGGTGGGACTGCCTTGCTGCCCTCGAGACGCTGCCCCTGAAATACGAGATATCAGCCTGTATGTCAGCCACAAAGATGGCGGCCAAGGTTGTGTTCGCGATGTTATCGAGCAGGTTCTCAAGGCTCAAGGGAAGTGGATGGCTGATAAAAAAGCATTTGCATGGTAAATTAGTGGTTTGGTAGATTAGTCGTTTAGTGGTTTAGGAAAGTAACAGAATCCCCCAAACGACCAATCTACCAAACGACCAAACGACTAAAAAAGATGAAGATAGTTTTAGCAAGTAATTCTCCTCGACGCAAGGAACTCCTCTCAGGACTTGGGCTCGATTATGAAGTTCGCACGCTTCAGGGCCTCGATGAAAGTTATCCGGAAGGACTTTCGATGGAGGAAATTCCGCAATATATCAGTCGAAAGAAGGCAGCGGCTTACACTCTTCAGGCCGACGAGCTGCTCATCACGGCCGATACCATCGTGTATCTCGATGGCGAAGTCCTGGGCAAACCTGCAGATGAAGAAGATGCAAAGCAGATGCTTAGGAAGCTTTCTGGCAAAACGCATCAGGTCGTGACGGGAGTAACACTCAAAGCCTCCCCCGACCCCTCCAAAGGAGGGGAGAATGGCGGCAACAAAACTCCCTCTCTTTTGGAGAGGGATGGGGTGAGGCTTCACTCGTTTGCCAGCGTCTCTCAGGTCACTTTCGCCCAACTCTCAGAAGAGGAAATCGACCATTATGTCACGCATTATCGCCCTCTTGACAAGGCTGGAGCATACGGCATACAAGAGTGGATTGGCTATATTGGTGTGTCCTCTCTGCAAGGTTCCTACTTTAATGTGATGGGCCTTCCTGTTCAAAGACTCTATTCCGAAATGAAAAAACTCAATCTGATATGAATCGCAAGTATCTTTTTCTTTGCCTGTTAGTGGCAATTTCCTATTCCTGCTCGAAGAACGACTACAGTTCTTATTGCCCTACATGGTTGGGATTTACCTATAAGACAGGCAGTTATCCCAATTACGTTTCAGGGAATCCCCGTAGTGTTGTCCTGACTCCTGGCGACTCCATCCACATCACGGCTCATCAGGACAAGAAGGGTCACCTCATCAATGCCACTTATTATACGTGGACAATCTGTTATGATACGCTCGATGCAAGTGGAGAAAAGGTTCATGCAAGAAAGTCGTACAACAAGCATACGAACTACGACGGCTATGCTGATGGGAGCGACGATCCCGTTTGTCACCTTCTTCTACCTGCAAATGCTTTGCCTACGGAATATGGGAAGCCTGACACCATTCAGTTCGTAGCACGCTTCAGTTATAGCGGACAGGGTGTTACAATCGAAACAGGAAACATCATCAACAACACTTCCTACAATGGTCGAATCACACCTCAAAGTGGCCCGACAGGAGGTGGAGCTGCAGGCAATTTCTATTTCGACGTGTCTAATTGAAAAACGTGGCGTGGTTAAAATGCAAACGTAACACTATACGATTGCAATCATCACGTTTGACGTTTGCGATTTACTAGTGTGACGTTTGCAATCATCACGTTTGACGTTTGCGATTTACTAGTGTGACGTTTGCAATCATCACGTTTGACGTTTGCGATTTACTAGTGTGACGTTTTGGATTATGCCTCTAGAACCAGTCCGTCGTAGGCATAGTGGAAGCCTTCAGGAAGCTTTTGCTCCTCCACTTCATACAGGCCGACTTGGTGGCACATGTGAATGAAGTAGGTCGGAATGTTGCCCAGACTTCGACTGAACTCGATGGCATGTTCGACGGTTTGGTGTGTCTTGTGAGGCGTATGACGCAAGGCTCCGATAATGAGCAACTTGATACCTTCGAGCAAAGGGAGTGACGAGTCGAACAACTCGGTCATATCCGTCAGGTAAGCAACCTCGCCAATCCTGTATCCCAAAATGGGCAACTCGCCATGCATGACACGAATGGCAGTCACTTCGAGCGAGCCAATCTGCAACTTGTCGCCTTCCTTCAGTTCGTGCAACTCCAGCTTGGGAATGCCTGGATAAGTGTGTCGAACCAAACAATAGGGAAGTCTTTGACGCAAATGCCTGCAGGCATAATCGTCGGCATACAGGGGAAGGTCATGCTCGAAGGTAAATGGACGAAGGTCGTCGATACCCCCAACATGGTCGTAATGCTCGTGAGTGATGAGGACAGCACTAAGCGGCTTGGTCATCTTGATACGGAGCATCTGCTCGCGAAAATCAGGTCCGCAGTCAATCAGGAGTCGTGTATCGCCTTCCTCGAAGAGAGCTGAAGCACGAAGACGACGGTCGCGAGGGTCGCTACTGGTGCAAACCTCGCATTGGCAACCGATTTGTGGTACGCCAATACTTGTGCCTGTTCCGAGGAAAGTTATCTTCATATAAAGTTGACTTCTGGCTCTAAATTGATGTCGAAACGTTCTTTGACGTCCCTTTTGATTGCTTCGCAAAGCCTTTGTATATCGCGTCCTGAGGCTCCACCCTTGTTGACGAGAACAAGAGCTTGACGGTCATGAACTGCTGCAGGGCCAAGGCTCTTGCCCTTCCAACCTGCTTGCTCGATCAGCCAACCTGCTGCCAACTTGATTTTTCCTTCGTCAGCAGGGTAGTGGGGCATAGTCGGAAACTCCAAAAGCAAGTGCTCTGCCTTCTCTTTCGATACGACAGGATTCTTGAAGAAACTGCCTGCATTACCCTGAACGGCTGGGTCTGGAAGCTTGGCTCGGCGGATGTCTATAATGATTTGACGCAACTCTTGGGCCGTCAGGGTGTCCTTCGAGAGACCAGCCACCTCGACAGCCTTCACGAGGCCGCCATATTGGAGCTTCGGCTCGAAGTGCTTCTTGAGGCGGAAACTGACGCGAGTGATGGCGTATTTGCCCCACAACTCGCTCTTGAAGATGCTTTGTCTGTATCCGTATCCGCAGTCCTTTTGCTTCCAAGAGCGTTCCGTTCCATCCGAAAGACTGATGCCTTTCACCTCCTCAATCACGTCTTGAGCCTCCACGCCATAAGCTCCTATGTTCTGAACGGCTGCAGCTCCCACCTGACCAGGAATGAGAGAAAGGTTCTCCATCCCATACCAACCATTCCGAATGGCTTGGGCTATGAACTCGTCACAAATCTCGCCAGAACCAACCTCGACAAGCACATCATCCTCCGTCTCTTCCTTAACGACAAAACCCTTAATGTTTGACTTCAGGACGATACCCTCGAAGTTGCTAAGAAAGAGCAAGTTACTTCCGCATCCAATATGCAGAAGAGGAAGCCCTTCGTATTGCTCATGAATGCGAACGAGTGCCTCTCGGAGCGCTTCTTCCGAGTCGTAAGTGATGACTTCTCGAGCCTCTGCCTCTATGCCGAAAGTGTTCTCAATTCTCATACCTTGTGAGTCGCCAATTGCCTCGCTCTTTTGTGAATGTGAAGACCTCTTGCATGCCGTTCGAGAGGCCACTCTTTCTCAGCACGATTCTATGCCCACCATAGCTTTGTCCCTTGTGAATGTTGGAGATGATGCCACTAGGAACTTCAGGACAAAACGTTTGCCATTGGTCAGCATCGATAATGCCGTCGATACTTTCTTCCTCGTCTTCAGAGTCCTGAATAACGATGTGAAGCGGGTTGGCAATGGATTGATTTTGGAAGATGCTGTCTGTGCAGAAGCGAGCATAAAAGCGGAGGAAGTCGTTCAGTTCATCGTCGTCGAAGGTTGCTTCACGAATCGCATCGAGTTGCCAATGCCCTTCCTGACGAAGGAAACGGAAGTTGCGAATCGTTCCATCGTTGAGATTGATACGTTGCAGGTTGACGATCGAGTCCTCTTCAAGTTCCTCCTCGTCCTCTTCGTACATTTGTGAAACGTTTCCATAAAGGGTAGTGAAATATTCGCCAGAAAGGAAACTGAACTCGAACTCAGGGTTGAAGTCCTCGAGCAACTCAGTAGGACGCTCAGAATGTTCCAGAGGCAAAGGATTTGCAGTACGCTCTTTTCGCAAAGTATGGCTGTGAAGATAGGCAAAAAGGAAGTCGTTGAAGACGCCATCGAGCTGGGGAGCCTTCTCCTCGATAAGCCCAAGCTCCTCTTCCTCTTTCGTCAAAGTATCAACGGGAATAGTGTCCAAGAGAAGCAGGTCCACTTCTTCCTGGTTCGACTCGCTGCCTTTGCCGCCACACGAAAAGAGTGTCGCAACCATAACGGCAACGGCAAGCCCAATTCCCTTACACTTAATGCTCATTCTGCAACCTAACGACTAAAAATCGTGCAAAAGTACAAAGAATTCTTCATTCTTCATCCTTCATTCTTCGTTTTTTTGTATCTTTGCACGCGAAAACGGAAATAAAGGCTATTTATGTTACAGAAAATAGAACAATTGATGCAGGAAATCTCTGCACTTCATGCAAAAAATGCACAGGAGGCAGAAGCCTTGCGAATCAAGTACTTGAGCAAGAAAGGTGAGATATCCCAATTGATGAACGACTTCAGAAGCGTTCCTGCCGAATTGAAGAAAGAGGTAGGCATGAAGATTAACGAGCTGAAGAACTTTGCTCAAGAGAGGATAAATGCCCTGAAGGAAGGTGCTGGAGAGGCCTCTGCAAGCGGTTCAAGCGCGATTGACCTCACGAGAACGCCATATCCCATTACTCTTGGCTCTCGTCATCCCTTGACAATTGTCAAGAATGAAATCGTTGATATCTTCAGCCGCCTTGGTTTCACCTTGGCAGAAGGCCCTGAGGTGGAGGACGATTGGCACGTCTACAGCAGTCTGAACTTTGCCGACGACCATCCTGCTCGCGATATGCAGGACACCTTCTTCGTGGAGTCGCATCCTGATATCATTCTTCGCAGCCACACCAGCAGCGTGCAGTCTCGTGTGATGGAGAAGACACAACCGCCCATCCGCATCCTTTGCCC
>JAGCXU010000152.1 GCA_017961145.1 Bacteroidaceae bacterium
GGAATCCCTGAAGGTTGCTGCCGTTGCTGCTGGTTATGGTCCTGGCATGGAGATTACTCCTCTCATTGTCAACCATACCTTTGCAAAGGCTGGTGACATGCTTAAGGACGAGTCTGGTAACAACGTTGGTCGCGAGGCTGAAGGTTGGGATGGCTACATCTATCGTACTAATAGCGATGGCGAAAGCGACGTTTATGCAGCTGAGTTCTGCAACGCAAACGCTAAGTTTGATGTCAGCCAGACACTCACAGACATGAAGCCCGGTTACTATAAGGTAACTCTCAATGCCGGCTATCGTGCTAATGGCGACGACAAGATGCTGAGCTACAACTATGCAGCTATGGCATACGCTAACGAAATCGCCACTTATGTTCCTGTTATTCGTGAAGGTGCTGCTGACGACGAGCAAGCTTGGAAGGGCGCTTATGCCGACAAGCAGATCTACAGTGCTGACTCTACTGAAACATTCGGTTGGGGTATCTGGGGTTGCGAAGGTGCTGCCCATGCTTTTGCACAGGGTCGCTATGCAATCACTATGGTTGCTAAGGTAACTGATGGCACTCTGACTCTCGGCGTGAAGAACGAAGGCACTCAGGGCAACGAATGGACCGGCGTAGGTAACTTCAAGCTCTGGTATCTCGGTGAAGAAGCAACTGCAGAGGCTCTTGAAGAGGCTGCTGAATACAATGCTGCTCGCGTAGAAACATTGGCACTCTACTTGGAGGAATCAGAGGGCACAGAGGCTGAGAACTACAGCTTGGCTCCTGGTTTCGGTGCTGTGCAGATGACTACTCTCACAGAAAATAGCGCTGCTACCTATGAGGCAGAAAAGATCATCGGTGAGACCATGCAGTCTATCTACGAGACGAAGAAGGCTTACCTCGCTCTCTTCGAGGCTTCTGAAAAAGTTTACCTCCATTGGGTTGACTATGCATCAGCACCTGAGGATCTCGACGAAGCTGTCTTTAGCGTAAGAGATAATCTTGACGAAGGCGCATACGCTGATGCCGAAGCAACTTTTGCAGCAAAGGACGCTCTCTATGAAGCATGGCCCGATTACTTGCAGTTGAAGGCTGCCTCTAAGGTTGACGTATCACAGGAAGACTTCACGTTCGACCTTGAAGCAAAAGGTTCAAGACCTAACCTCGACCTTGCAAACATCTATGAGCCTCTGGAAAAGGATGAGACAATTCTTGCCTTCGACTATACTGCAGAGCAGGATGTCGAGAATGGCGTGATTATGTACAATACTCCTCAGCTGATGACTGATGTTAGAGAGCAGCTTGCTACTCTTCCTGCAACAAGCGAAATGACTACAGTTTACGTCAATGTTGCAAAGGGCATTAAGCAACTCGGTTTCGGTACTGCTGTAGATCATGGTATCCGCTGGTACATCAACTACAATGCCGGTGCAGAAGATGTTCTTAAATTAGTTGCCCAGAACTTCCGCTTCATTACGAAGGCAGAGATGAAGGCAGCTGGCGGCAAGCCTCTGAATGGTGAGGTTGGTGATGTGAACGATGACGGTGAAATTACAATTGCCGATGGTGTAGCTGTTCTGAATGCAATGGCTGGTGAGGAAGTTCCTGGTGATGCTGATGTGAATGGTGACGGCGAAATTACAATTGCCGACTTCGTAGCAGTCCTCAATATCATGGCAGGACAATAATCTCTCAGACTACTCTATCATTCTCTTGGTCAGGCACGAGGCCTGACCAAGAGAATATCTTTAAATTAAGTAACATCTATTTATATTACAACAATGAGGAAGCTCATTCTTACACTCTCAACGTTATTCTTTATCATCTGTTCTTGTACGGAAGACATTGATACATCTGCGCGCTATGTCTTTACGGAATATACAGTTGCCAGCTATCTTGAGGCACACGCAGACTATTCACAGTATCTCGAACTGACAAAGTTGGTGCCTGTGAGTGGTAGGAGTAAGTCTTCCGTCTACCAGCTCCTGACGGCGCGTGGTAACTATACATGTTTCGCACCCACGAATGATGCGATTAACGAATATCTGCAAGACCTGGTTGAACAGGGCTTGATTAGCGAACCTTCGTGGGATGCTTTTACTGATGAAAGGAAGCTCGACTCTATCCGTAAGGTTGTCGTGCTTAACACGGTTATTGATGGTGGCGACATGGAATCGCAGCGATACACCATCAACCTTATTAATTCAATTGGAAACGGAAAAGAAAATGCAGAGTTCCCTCTGCCTAATATATATGATCACAAACTGACTGCCAGCAAGAGCAAAGGCGATACTATCTACCTTGACAAGGAGTGTCCTATGGATCCTGTCAATTGTGACATTCCTGTCATCAATGGTGTCATCCACCAGTTGCACAAGGTTATTGCTCCAAAGGATGAGTCTTGTGCCCGCTATTTGCAAGTTATCCTCGATGAGAAGCGAGAAGGCTATTTGATGATGGCCAGGGCGTTGCAGGCTTGCGGCTTTATGGACACGCTGAGCAAGGTGCGCGATGAAGCTTACGAAGCACTTTACCAAGCAGAAGGTGAAAACCTGGACATGAAGGATTACCAGTCGAAGGGTGGCGGCGACATGTCTGCTACGGCTGGTGACCCAGATGCACATGCTCCAGAGCACAGAAAATATGGTTTCACGATTTTCAGCGAGACAGACGAGTTCTGGCAGTCACAAGGTATTGACCCGACAGCTTCCGATGCTGTAGAGAAGTTGCAGAATTGGATTGTTGCAAACAATATGTACCTCAGCGATGGAAACTATCAGGCTGATAACAACTACACTTCTCCCAAGAATATGTTGTATCAGTGGGTGGCATACCATGTATTGCCCATGAGGATTCCTGCCAACAAGTTGGTGCATCATTGCAACGAGTTGGGTTACAGCTACAGTGCTCCCAACAGGTACTCCATTCCAGTCATGGAGTGGTATCCGGTGTTTGGAGGTGGCCGTTTGATTAAGATATACGAGAGCGCTGAAAGTAATGGTATATACCTGAATAGTTTCCCAGAAAGAGACAATGGCATAACTGGAACTGGACACGAGAGCTATTGCGCTCCTGAGAAGCGTGGCGTTCTTATCGAAACGAGTAGTGAAAACGCGATAGTTACTGACATTGTCAATGCCTGCATCTATCCTATAAACAAGCCTTTGGGTTATAATGATGTCACACGCGATGACTTAAGCAAGGAACGTATTCGCTTCGACCTCTTTGCTCTCTTCCCCGAAGCTATAACCAACGGCATTCGTCGTGCAGACAGTCCGCTTGGCAAGTGGCAGCATGTCTTTGTGTCTCTCTATAATAGGTACAACTATTTCGACAACATGAGAATCATGAATGAGGACACGCACTTCATTCATTATAATGGTTACAAGACGCCATGGGCTAACTACAGTGGTGACGAGGATAAGGCTTTCGGACATTTTGATATCATTTTCAGGTTGCCTCCTGTCCCCAAACGCAATACATACGAGTTCCGCTACAAACTGCTTGCCACTGCTGCTCGCGGCATTGTGCAGGTTTACTTCGGTAACGATCCGGACAAACTCCCAGTAGCCGGCATCCCTATTGACATGACGAAGAATGTGGAAGTCTTCTTTGGCGAAGGCGCATCGTGGAGTGACCTGTCGGACAGCGGCAAGGATGAAGACCAGATTATCGACATTGACCACAAACTCCGTAATCACGGTTTGATGAAGGCAACAAAGCACGAAACAGAGATGAGTGCCACCGCTACTGCTCGTTCGAAGAACAATTGTAGCCGTCACATCATTGTACGTCAGACACTCGATCCTAGCGAGACTTATTATGTCCGCTTTAAGACTGTACAGCCCGACCTTCAAAGGCCGGAACTTTATCTCGACTACTTCGAGTACTGTCCGAAGGAGATATATGACAGCCCCGAAAAGCCGGAGGACATCTGGTGATGCAATGAGCTGATTTTCAAGCAGGCGTGCTTTTATGTAGGTAAGGGCACGCCTTGTTTGTAAACACAGCGTGGATAGTTGCCAAACGTGGCACTATACGATTACAAACGTCACACTATACAATTGCAAACGTCAAACGTGTCGTTGCCAATCGTCACACGTGAAGTTTCAGCTCGACGCCAGTCAACTTTTCCGACTTCACTGCAGTCGTTTAGGAAGAACCCATTAAGTACAATAAATCTAGAAATATGAAACGCATCTTTTTCCTGTTTTCCCTCTTGCTGACAGCCATGTTTTCCATGGCTCAGCAGAAGTCTTTGCGCGAGTTGCAGCAAGCCTTTGTTGACCTTCGTTTCGGCATGTTCATCCACTACAACATGCCCACCTATTCCATTGAGGACTGGCCCGATCCCGATATGCCTGTATCGGCTTTTGCTCCGACGAATCTCGACTGCCATCAATGGGCGAGGGCTGCCAAGTCGGCAGGCATGACTTATGGTTGCCTCACGACTAAGCATCATAGTGGCTTCTGCATTTGGGACACGAAGACGACTGAGTATAATTCCCTTCAGTCGCCTGCTCATGTCGATGTTGTCCGCCAGTATGTTGATGCTTTTCGGCAGGAAGGGCTTGCCGTGATGCTCTATTTCAGCATTCTTGACACACATCATCGCATCCGTCCAGGGCACATCAAACCTGAGCACACAAAGTTCATCAAGGCCCAACTGAAAGAGCTTCTCACCAATTATGGCGACATCACGGCACTCATTATTGATGGTTGGGACGCACCTTGGTCGCGCATATCTTACGACGATATCCCTTTCGAGGAGATTTACAACTACATTAAGAGTCTTCAACCTAACTGCCTTGTCATGGACCTCAATGCAGCCAAGTATCCTCGCGAGGCACTCTTCTACACCGATATCAAGTCGTATGAACAGGGTGCGGGACAGAAGATAAGTACCAGCGAGAACCGCCTTCCTGCACTTGCTTGCCTGAGTATCCAGCGCACTTGGTTCTGGAAGGAGACGATGCCGACAGACAAACTCAAGAGCGTTCGCTGGCTTGTCGAGGAGAATGTCCGTCCCTATAACGAAGCTTACTGTAACTTTATCCTCAATGTTGCCCCTAATCGCAAGGGTTTGATGGACGATAATGCCGTCGAAGCGCTCCGCCAAATCGGTCAGATATGGAAGCATGAAGGTCCCACGAGGCCCGTTCCAGAATGTGAAGCTCCCATCATTAAGCACAATTTTGCTAAGCGACAACCTACAGAATACAGTTGGAGCAACGACTACGGAATAGGCGATTTCGCCAATGATGATGACTTCGCTTCTGCCTGGACCTCGCATCCGACGGTCGAAGAGCCGTGGTGGGAGGTTGACTTGCAAGGCAAAAAGCGCATCTCGCTCGTCACCATCGTTGAGGAGACAAAGGGCAGTATACAGACTTATAAAGTTGAATACAAGAAGGGAAAACGTTGGCACACCATCTTCGAGGGGATAGCTCCCGAGTGTCGTGTCAAGCAACATCGTTTCTCGCCCGTCAAAGCAGAAAAAGTTCGCATTACCATCAAACGGTATCATGGCAAGCTAGCCTTAGCCGAGGTGGGTGTGTACTAAATAACATTCTTCTGTTGCCCTTTCTGTTCAGATAATGACAGATAGGGCATTTTTTTTGTTAATAAGCATTGATATCCCAGTTAAAATTTGTATCTTCGCGCCGTAATTTGCATAAATACACATAAAGACTAATGGAAAAGATACAAGAACTCACCGAAAAGATCCTGCGCGAGGGCGTGGAGAAAGGACAGGCAGAGGCCGACCGCATCATTGGAGAGGCAAAGGAGCAGGCAGAAAAGATTCTGCAGGAAGCTCGTCAGCAAGCCCAGGACATAACGGCTCAGGCTCAGAAGAAAGCAGCCGAAACTGATGCGAACACGCGCAGCGAGCTGAAGATGTACACAGGTCAAGCGCTCAGCGCACTCAAGAGCGAAGTGACAAACGTACTGACCGATGGCGTAGTTAAAGAGGCTGTCGAGGGTTTGAAAGCAAGTCCTGACTTCCTCGGAAAGTTTGCTGTCGCACTCGCCGAAAAGTGGTCTGCCGACGAACCTGTTGTCATCTCCAGCAGCGAAGCCGATAGCCTCAAGGCTTACTTCGCAGCTAAGGCAAAAGCTCTCCTCGACAAAGGTGTCACCATCAACAAGGTGAACGGCAAAGATACACTGCTTACGATTGCTCCTGCCGATGGCAGCTATAAGGTGAACTTCGGCAAGGAAGAGTTCGAGACCTACTTCAAGAACTTCTTGCGTCCACAGCTCGTGGAAATGCTCTTCTAGCATAAAGGTAGATGGCAAATTACTATTGCATGATAGCCGGCTTGCCGGACATCGACTTGAAGGACTCAAAGCCAGGCCTGAGCATTGAGGATATGCGGGAGCAGTGCGAGGAGGTGCTGACGCTGGGAGACCAGAAGTTGCTCTTCTACTTCTTCTTGCATTTCGATTGCGTCAATCTGGTCAAGCTGCTCAAGAACCCCGATGCAGACATTGACCAATGGGGAAACTTCTCCCTCGAACAGTTGCGCGACCTCATCACCAGTGCCAGAGAAATCAACTTCAACGTGCACCGTTACCCTGCTTTCATGAGTATCTTTGCGCGTGAATATGCTTTCAATAAGGACAAGGCAGGCTACTTCCCTGAGGACGAAATGGCTTTCCAGTTCCTTGACTACGCTATCCAGACCTGCCCCAATCGCATGATGCGTCGCTGGTACAAGCTTAACCTCGACATCACCAATATCCTTACAGCCATGCTGGCACGCGGCCAGGGCTGGAGCGTTGGTGACTTCATCAAGGGAGAAGGTGAGGTGCAGGAAATGATTCGCGAGAACAAAACCAAAGACTTCAACCTCAGTCACGAACTCGACTACATTCCTCAACTCATGAAGATAGTCGACGAAGAAGATCCTGTTCGCAAGGAAAAGATGATAGATGCTTTCAAGTGGATATGGCTCGACGAGCGTACTTTCTTCGAACCCTTCAGCATGGAAGCTGTTTTTGCCTATCTCTGCAAGTTGGAAATGCAGGAACGTTGGGCAAAACTCGATGTCGAACAAGGCAAGGAAACCTTCCGCAAGATCATTGACGACTTGAGGAGCGAGGCAAGAGTTCCTGAAGAATTTACAACTCCTTCAATTCACAGATAAATTAAACACAACATAATAACATGACAAAAGGTATTGTTAGTGGCGTAGTTGCCAATATGGTCACGCTCCGAGTGGACGGTCCTGTGCTCCAAGGCGAAATATGCTACATCACAACTGGTGGCGACCGATTGATGGCAGAGGTCATCAAAGTGGTCGGACAAGACGTATATGTGCAGGTCTTCGAAAGCACACGAGGTCTGAAAGTCGGTGCCGAAGCAGAGTTTACGGGACACATGCTCGAGATACAGCTCGGCCCGGGTATGCTCAGTCACAACTACGATGGACTTCAAAACGACCTCGACAAGATGGAGGGTGTCTTCCTGAAGCGTGGCGAATACACTGAGGCTCTCGATGGCGAACGTCTCTGGGAATTCGAACCCCTCGTGAAGGAAGGCGATAAAGTGCAGGCTAGCGATTGGCTCGGCAAAGTTGAAGAGAACCATCAGCCCTTGAAGATTATGACTCCATTCCAAATGGAGGGAACAGCCACAGTCAAGAGCATCGTAGCGAAAGGTCAGTATAAAATACACGACACCATTGCCGTCCTGACCGACGAGCAAGGCAACGACATCAAGGTCGATATGGTGCAGCATTGGCCTGTGAAGTTCGCCATGACCAACTATAAGGAGAAGCCGCGTCCATTCAAACTGCTCGAAACAGGTGTACGCACCATCGATACCTTCAATCCTATCGTGGAGGGCGGCACAGGCTTCATCCCCGGACCGTTCGGTACGGGCAAGACCGTGCTGCAGCACGCCATATCGAAGCAGGCCGAGGCAGACATTGTCATCATCGCTGCTTGCGGTGAACGTGCCAACGAGGTTGTGGAAATCTTCACTGAGTTCCCTGAACTTGTTGACCCCCATACTGGCCGAAAGTTGATGGAGCGTACTATCATCATCGCCAATACCTCCAATATGCCTGTCGCTGCCCGCGAGGCTTCCGTCTATACAGCCATGACGATGGCAGAGTACTATCGCTCGATGGGACTCCGCGTTCTGCTGATGGCCGACTCAACATCCCGTTGGGCACAGGCTCTTCGCGAGATGTCCAACCGCATGGAAGAACTGCCAGGACCTGATGCATTCCCAATGGACTTGGGTGCTCTCATCAGTAACTTCTACGGACGTGCCGGTTATGTTTACCTCAATAACGGTGAGGTTGGCTCTGTTACCTTCTTGGGAACCGTATCGCCTGCAGGTGGTAACTTGAAGGAGCCGGTAACTGAGAATACCAAGAAGGTTGCCCGTTGCTTCTATGCACTCGAGCAGGACCGTGCCGACAAGAAGCGTTACCCTGCCGTCAACCCCATTGACTCCTACTCCAAGTACCTCGAGTACCCTGAGTTCGCGGAATACATCAAGGAACACATCAACGAGGAATGGATTCCGAAGGTGCTTGCTTTGAAGACTCGTATGCAACGCGGTAAGGAGATTGCCGAGCAGATTAACATCCTTGGTGACGACGGTGTGCCTGTCGAGTACCATGTCACCTTCTGGAAGTCAGAAGTGATTGACTATGTTATTTTGCAGCAAGATGCTTTCGACGAGGTGGACGCTGTGACACCGCTCGCGCGCCAAGAAGAAATCCTCAACCTCGTCACGAAGATATGCGACAAGGATGATTACAAGTTCGACACCTTCCTTCAGGTCATCGACTTCTTCAAGAAGATGATTAATCTCTGCAAGCAGATGAACTACTCCCTCTACCAGAGCGAGCAGTACTACGACTATGTTTCGCAAGTTGAGAACTTGCTTAATTCATAATTCATAATTCACAATTCATAATTAATGAAGGATCCTGAAGCAAATGCCGTTGTTAGTAAGAGTTTTGCTTTTGCCATAAGATGCGTTAGACTAAGGAAATACCTTATAAATGAGAAGAGTGAATATGAAATGTCCAAGCAATTGCTACGGTGCGGTACGAGCATCGGGGCAAACGTTAAAGAAGCCTTGAGAGGGCAATCACGACCGGACTTCGGCGCAAAGATGAACATTTCGTTGAAGGAAGCAAGTGAAAGTGAATACTGGATTGAGTTATTGCAAGCAACTGAATATATAACTGAAGAGCAAGGAGAAGACTTACTCAAAGACTGTAGAGAGTTAATTAAGCTTCTGACCAGCATTGTCAAGACAACTTTCACCAAAGATGACGAATAAGGGCGTAGCTTAATTATGAATTATGAATTAAGAATTATGAATTAAATAAACTATGGCAACAGCATTTCAGAAAGTATATACAAAGATAAGCCAGATAACGAAGGCTACGTGTTCGCTCAAGGCGAAGGGTGTAGGTTACAATGAGTTGGCAACCATCAACGGCAAACTTGCTCAGGTGGTAAAGATAATCGGTGACGACGTTACGCTGCAGGTCTTCGAAGGAACTGGCGGTATTCCCACCAACGCAGAGGTCGTGTTCCTCGGCAAGAGTCCGTCCCTCAAGGTCAGCGACCAACTGGCAGGACGCTTCTTCAACGCTTACGGTCAGCCCATCGACGGCGGTCCCGAGGTTGAAGGCAAAGAGGTAGAGATTGGCGGTCCTTCTGTGAATCCTGTTCGCAGAAAGCAGCCCAGCGAACTCATTGCCACGGGTATTGCCGGTATCGACCTTAACAACACACTCGTCTCGGGCCAGAAGATTCCCTTCTTCGCCGACCCAGACCAACCTTTCAACGAAGTGATGGCGCTCGTTGCCATGCGTGCCAAGTGCGACAAGATCATTCTTGGTGGCATGGGTATGACTAACGACGACTACTACTTCTTCCGTAACACCTTTGCCAACGCTGGCGCGCTCGACCGCATCATCAGTTTCATCAACACCACCGAAGACCCAGCCGTGGAGCGACTCCTCATTCCTGATATGGCGCTGGCTGCTGCCGAGTACTTTGCCGTCGAGAAGCACGAGACCGTTCTTGTCCTGCTGACCGACATGACCAGCTATGCCGACTCACTCTCCATCGTGAGCAACCGTATGGACCAAATCCCATCGAAAGACTCCATGCCGGGTTCTCTCTATTCCGACTTGGCGAAGATTTACGAGAAAGCTGTGCAGTTCCCCGAGAGCGCAGGCGGCGGCTCCATTACCATCATCGCTGTGACCACGCTGTCCGGCGGCGACATTACGCATGCCGTTCCCGATAATACGGGTTACATCACGGAAGGTCAGCTTTACCTTCGTCGCGATAGTGATGTGGGCAAGGTTATCGTCGACCCGTTCCGTTCGCTCAGCCGTCTGAAGCAACTTGTTGCGGGTAAGAAGACCAGAAAGGATCACAGTCAAGTCATGAACGCTGCCATCCGACTCTATGCAGATGCGGCAAATGCTAAGACAAAGCTGGAGAACGGCTTCGACCTCACTGACTACGACAACCGTTGTCTTGACTTTGCGAAGGACTATGCAAGCAAGCTACTTGCCATCGACGTCAACCTGAATACGGAGGAAATGCTCGATGTGACGTGGTCTCTCTTCCGCAAGTACTTCAAACTCGAAGAGGTTAACATCAAGAAAGAGTTTACCGATATATATTGGAAAGACTAAGATTCCGAAAAGCAGAGCGTGCCTGGTTGGTCAACCAGGCACGCTTAGTTTTTGGGCTTTTGCTGCTTCCTTAGAAACGACTTTTCTTCATCTTCTTAGCCACCCAGCGAACCCATTCATCGATGTTGTCTGTGAGACATTTGGGGTAGGGCAGGGGAATGATGACATCGGGCTTGTAGCCGGGACTTCGTTCCTTGCATGCCTCCTCGAAGATATCATCTACGGTCATTGGGAAACTCAATGTCATGTCGCTGTTAGGCAGACGGACGGTGTTGATGTTTCCTGTCTGTTCGCATCCGTTTGTCCGTTCGCGGCCATAAACTTTGACATCACTCCTGGGATAGTCGCGCACCAGCCTGATCGGCGATTCTGCTGCGCTGGCACTGAAGTTGTCGATGATGATGGCTCCCTTGCGCACCAAGGGCGTATATTCTTCTGTCCCTTTCTCAATGGTCATCCAATTGATGAGGCTTCCCTCTGCCGTCGTGTCCGCTTCCGCAAGAACCCGACCGAAGAAGCCGTCGGGCATTGCCTTCAGAAACCTCCTTAGCATCTTGTTGTTCGCCGTGCTGTTTCTGTAGAAATAGTGCTGATCGTTTGCCGCACAGCCGTTGCACATCATCCGTGCCCAGAAGTTCGAGAAGAAGTCATTGCCTCCCGGGTTTCCGCGAAGGTCGAGAATCAGGTACTTGCAGCCAGACCTCTTGAACTCCTCCTCTTTCTTCAGCATCCAGTCCCATGTGGGTACGTCGCCCATGCAGGAGGGCAGACGCAGGAGGTATGTCTCGGCATCCACCTTGCATCCGACGGGTTCGGGAGCATACTTCGGGATGAGCTGATTGTAATGTATCAGGACTTCCGACCTCTGCCTGCGGAAGAACTGCGAAGTGCAGCTCGTATGGCGGTCGAAGTCCTTGTAGAACCAAAAGACGTAGCGCCCAACGGCCTCGTCAACATCTATCTCGCTTCTCATCAGGCGCGACAGGAGCGAGTCCTTCATGGCCTTATACTCCTCTTCGAAGCCCTGGCGCATCAGGACGGGGAAGATGGCATTGTTGCTTTCGTTGGCACTTACGGCGAAGTCGAAGGTCTCGTAGGCAAGGCGGACAGAGTCGGGCAGGGAGCTGTATCTCTTCTGGAACTCGTCGGCGAAGAAGCGCGAGACGTCCTTTTGCATCAGCGGTGTGTCTGTGCCGAACGTGTCCTGGATGTTCCGCGGGAGGCCTTGGCGGTCCCAGACGGTCACGTTTGTTTGACCGGCCTCGTCTAAGGTTGTCAGGGAAATCGTTTCGCTGTCAAACCAATGTACGATGAATGTCTTTTCGCCACACTCGAAGGCATTCTCGCTCAGATAAACGCATGGTATGAAGTGGCATTGCATGTTCCCCTTCGGGAACCTTGCGTTGGCAT
Organism: Bacteroidaceae bacterium; assembly: GCA_017961145.1. GTDB lineage: Bacteria > Bacteroidota > Bacteroidia > Bacteroidales > Bacteroidaceae > Physcousia. Next base: position 12,080 of record JAGCXU010000152.1, read on the forward strand.
AGACCATTACGGCCTCCATGCTGCCGAAGATTTGATAGACTTCTGCATCGCTTCGTTCTATCCAGTACTGCGAAGTGGCTGTGTTTGTCTGCTGTGTTCCGCGCAGCTTCCATGCTCCCTGCAAGCGGTGCTGCCTTGTTCCAAGCTTCATCTGCAACAGGTTCAAGGCTCGCAGGATGGCATCGGTTGAATCCTTTACCAGCTCGTATGTCTCGTCGATGTTTGTCTGATAGGGAAACAGATGCTCGTTGATAGTGCCGCGGTCGTTGAACCAACGCAGGGTGAAGGTGCTGTCAGAAGTGCCGAACACCTGTATGCCTCGGTTCTCCGTCTTCGATAGTTCGCCTGTGAACAGCAGGGGCTTGCCGTCGGGATTGGATATGGTGAAGGAGAAAGGGTCGCCGGGAAAGAGTATTGCATCGTGGTTCAGCATGAGCGAGAATTCCTTCTGGCAGTATTTGTACTGCTTGAAGCTTGCCTCCACATGCTTGCCGTCCTGATGAATGATTTCGGAGAGCTTGTATAGTCCCATCGGATTGGCGTTCTGTGCCTGCCCTGTCAGACAGACGAGAGCGAGCAGGAGGGTGATGATGAATTGTTTCATTTTATTGTTCCTTTTATTATATGAGACGCACGAAAAGCCGAAATGTTCCGACTTTGGGCAAAGATTTAAGTTTTTTTATGAAGCCTGCTCCCGCATCTCGCGACGCAGGAGCAGGGTGGCGCACCAATTTATGAAGTAAAACATTACTATGTCCTTTAGTTACTTGTCCTGACTTCGGCTCTATGCCTTTGAAGTAGGTCTTTTTGTTGCGGCTAACTTATTCTCTCCTCAGCCTTTTCATAGCGAGTCGGAGTGTGTCGCCGACGTACATGCTATGTGCAGAGACCTTGGCTGCTACAAAGTTCAGGCGTTTGCAGCACATCTCAATCTCGTCGTCATCGATAGGTGCGTCCTTGCAAAGCTGCAGTACCAAGTTAGATGCCACCACCAACTCCTCCTTTGTCATCGACTTCGAATTGCTTTCGGCAGCATCTTCTATCTGTTGGGTAAGCAGCCCGAATATGCGCAGCCAGTCGTCACTCTCCAGGTGTCCGATGCCATTGATAGCCTTATTCATCCACTCTTTCAAGCCCGTGCCATTGAGGGGAATGCTGGTTGAGTCAGCCATTCCTGAAGCTATTTTCTGCACATTTTGTAGTCGCTGCCTCCATGCTTCGTATCTTTTCCATGCCTCTTCATTGTTGAACAAAGACCCTATGTCTCCATCTCTCCTCTGCACTTTCTCGCCATAGGTGCGGACAAGTATGCCTTGGCGTATGTCCTTGTCGTCCGTGTCCCACCATTCGACGGCATAGACGGTACGGAAGTCCTTGTTCCTGGAGTCTTGATAGCCTGCTATGGCATAGCTCGAACGTGGCCGTGCGCCGATGATGATGGCATCTTTGTTGGTCTTGATGTTCCACTTCTGCCGAGTGCTGTACTCTATCGGGTTGAAGTCTGTGTAAAAGGACAACAGGCGATTGCTGCTTTCGAGCGAGGTAAAGACTTCCTGCAGCTTGTCGAGGAGCTTGAAGTTGGCGCGTCCGATGCGGAAGTTGTGGATTTCCGTTTCCTCCAGCACCTTATCGAATGCCTTTTCGTCACGTTTAATGTATTTGTTCACGGAGTGCTCGATGCCCTTCGCATTCGCAATTTGCTCGAAGACTTGCTGAATTCGCACTTCCTGACTGATGTATTCTTCCTGCGCTTTGAGACTTGAAGTGAGGACGAGCAAGAAGAGCGTCACGAGTTTTGCTGTAGTTTTCATTTTCTATTTAGTTTAAGGGTTTATATTTCGATGGCAGTTTGTTCGCTGACTTGTATCACTTCGAAGTCGCCGTTCTCGTTGGTGACGAGCAAGGCATTCTCAGCTTGTGGCAAGGCATTGAACGTTGCTTCTATGATTCTGTTATTCACTTGTTGCTCCTCGTGGCGTATGGTGGCTTCACATTCGCTAAGCATTTGCACGGCGAGCCGAACGTTTTCCTCCGACTCGAAGATGCCTTGTCCGAGCGTATCGGGAAGCTCAGCCTCGATGGGTTGCTTCTTAGGCGCAACTGTTTTGGCAACCTTGACGGGTATAATAGGTTTAGCAGGATTGGCGTGTTCAACAGGTTCGTCGGAGATAACAGGCACAGGCGGCATCACCTTTTCTGCTATGACGGGCGTCTGTTGCTCAGGCTTCTGCTTTTCTATATTGAGTAAGATGAGCAAGAGCACGCTGGCTGCGACAGCAATTGCCGATATAGGATACAACCAACGACGTTTCGTTGCTTGGGGTTTAAGGCTTTTCATCACCCTTTGCTCCATATCGTCGGGCATCTTCATACCTGCTGCTCGGTCGTTCTGCCGTTGCAGGGCCTGGCGGAAAAGGTTCTTCGCTTCGCTCAGGCGCAGGCGGTTGTCGTTATTCATGGTTCTTGTGTGTTAAGATGATTCTGAGTCTTTGGCGTATGCGATGAAGCTGGCTGCTGAGGCGCGACACTTCACGTTCAAGCGAGTCGCCAGCCTTGTCGGTTATGTATGCGATTTCTTTTAGAGAACGTCCGTCGAAGTAGAAGAGTTGCAGGAGCATCTGGTCTTCGGGTGAGAGCTGCTGTATGGCTTCGTCCAGTTGCTGTGCTGTCGTGTCTTCTGGCAACTCATCGGGAACGTCATCACTTATGTTAAGCGGCAGCATGACTTGCCGTTTTCGCTTCCGCAGATGGTAGAGCGCTTCGTTATAGGCAATGCGTTGAAGCCAAGTCGAGACAGATGCCTTCTGCGAGTCGTAGTCGTTCAGGTGCTGGTAGGCTGCGACGAATGTGTTCTGCACCACGTCCTCCGTGTCCTCCTGCACCCCCACAATGCGTCCGACGAACACCATGAGCGATGGGCCGTAACGCTTTACCAGCTGTGCGAACTCACTTGTCTCGCCGCCTCGTATGCGCTCTATGATGCTGTTGTCGTCGTTTGTCATTTTACCTTATATATACACAAAGAGGTGAAATGTCACGCCGAGCGGGCAACTTTTTAAGTTAAAAGATTGAAAAGTGGCAATTGAAAGCTTATCGGAGCACCTTTTTGTCTTGGCAAATAACAATGCCTCGGGTGCGAGAAGTGGCAGGCAGTCCGGCTGGAGTAAACAGCCTCCCTCTGTCTTCCCCGAGGGGGAGGATGATTGCATCTTCGTTGTCTTTTTGCAATGTCAATGTGCCGGACGGGATGTCAGCATGGGCTTTGAAGACGGCTTCGTCAAGTTGAAGGCTCCAAGAACGTGTGGCAGATGTGGTAGAGGCAAACGTCGAAGGGATGTCCGGAACGAGCGATTCGCCGTTAGTGGTCGGGGCGTAGTACGTGTTGTCGTTGGTAGTTACCGACTCTGGCTCAACTACAATCATCGTCCAGAACTGCAAGGAAGGCAATGTGAGGGTAATCGTGCCGGTCGACGAGGTGTAGCGATAGTCTGTGAGCTCCTGCATGGCACCGCCGCAATAGTCAGGCGAAGCGACCCAAATGCGACGCACTTTGCCCATGCCCGTCATGCCTGTCAATTTGATGGAAAGGCTTTCGAAGCGCTTCGGCCAAGGTCGTGTGGCTTGATTATCGTGCCAACAAAGCAGATAATTATTGTCCGAAACGCTGGTTCCGTCCTCGTGCGTGAAATTAAGAAGATGGACAACTTGCCTGCCGTTCACTTCTCTGGCGAGCATCGTCACCTGGTTCGCTACCGGTTCCCACGTGTTAATCGTCACGTCCGAGCATGTTGCCTTGACGTTTGTCTTCTCCTTCCAGTCATCATGCAACAGGTTCTCGTATGCCGTGAGGAAGTCGTAGTAGCGCGTCATCCAGTCCTCCAATTGGCTGTGCCACTTCATGCCTGCATAGGGGA
>JAGCXU010000018.1 GCA_017961145.1 Bacteroidaceae bacterium
CTCTACTCGAAGTTCGTCAGCGAATCCTTCAAAAAGGCAGTTGCCCTGGAAGAGGATTGGACAAAGTTCGACAACGACGGCAACGGCAAGGTGGATATGTGCGTAATCATCTTCGCAGGACTCGGTCAGAACTACACCAACTCGTATGGCGACAAGAGCACAATCTGGCCAAAAGAGTTGCCGACATCCTACACCTTCGACGGCGTCACACTCTCCGGCTGTTCCTCCAGCTGCGAAATGCACCCCATAGCCGCTAACGACAGTGTCATCACGGAATGGCAAACCGACGGCATCGGAGTGGTAGTCCACGAAATAAGCCACGCCATCGGATTGCCCGACATCTATGACACGAACAACGTAGCCTTCGGTATGGACTACTGGAGCATCATGGACTATGGCATGTACACAAGGCGCTCGAAGTATCCCGTCGGCTTTACAGCTTACGAACGCGAGTTCATGAAATGGCAACAGACAGAAACCATCGACGGACCTCGCACGCTCCATCTCTATCCATTCAGTCAAGGAGGCAAAGGATACAAACTCGTCAACGACGCCAATCCCAACGAATATTACATCTTGGACAACCGTCAGGCAGAAGGTTGGGACTGGGGTGCATGCAGCAATCGCGGACATGGTATGCTCGTCATGCACGTCGATTATGCTTCCGGCTCTTGGACTTCCAACAAAGTCAACACTTCAGTCAACCACCAAAGGTTTACCATCATACCTGCCAACAACAGCCTCATCGGCAGCAACAACTGTCATGGCAATGTCGACCTCTGGCGGACAAGCCTGCAAGGGAACCCCTATCCAGGCATCACAGAAAACCATGAACTGACCGACGAATCAACGCCTGCCAGTCTTGTTTACGCTGGAGGATACATGGGGAAACCGCTTGTCGACATCGAAGAGACAGCCGAAGGAATCGTCACAGTCAAGGTGATGCCCCTGGGAACGCTGGAGGCTCCAACGGAATTGGCCTACCAATACATAAAAACAGACAGCACTACCGTTGTTTGGCAACCTGCAGAAAATGCCGAACTCTACAACCTGCAACTCTGGAGCGAAGGTGAACTGGTCTTCCAGAAGGACAGCATCGCAAGCAATTCCTATGAGTTCGCAGACTTGCGTCAAGGCGTTGACTACACGTTTTCCGTTCAAGCCATCAGCGATGCCTACCGCAATAGCGAATGGGCTGTAAGCGAATCTTTTCGAGCTAACCCCGATGCCATTTCCGATATTTCAGCAAGCACAGAACTGGTTCGCATTTATGACATGAACGGACGCTTTGCCTGCGAATGCTTTGCCGACGAGTTGTATCGTTTCTCACTCAGGCGTGGCATCTACATCATCCGATATCGCAACGGAAGGATAAAGAAGATGATAATATGAAACCCCTGTTGCTTCTACTCGCCCTTTATGCTCTGACGGCTTCTGCCGTTCCTGCAAAAAGGGAGCGACACACGTTGAAACTCCACGACGGAAGCACTATAGAAGCAACTTTGACGGGCGACGAAACACTCCACTACTACCTGACAGACAACGGCAAGTATCTGCAATGTGACAAAGAAGGCGTTGCACATCTCGTAGAACAAGACATCTTGCAGAAACGTTGGCAGGCAAAAATTGACCGCCGAAAAGCGATAAAGAAGAAAGCAGACACTCGTCGCAGCACATCAAAGGCATCCATGACTGGCAGCAAACGCGGTCTTGTCATACTAGTTGAGTTCCCGAAGACTCCCTTCCACTACACCAATTCGGACTTCCAAGGCCTTTTCAACGAGGAAGGCCACACGGATGACATCAACATCGGCTCTGTCCACGACTATTTCCTCGAGCAAAGCAATGGGATGTTCGACCTTTCCTTCGACGTCATAGGCCCCATCACGATGAGCCAGCCGTTGTCCTATTACGGCAGCAACAACGATTTGGGCGATGACATCTACCCTGCCACGATGGTCACAGAAGCCCTGCAAATGATAGACGACGAGGTAGACTTCAGCCAATATGACTGGGACAAAGACGGCAATGTGGAGCAGATATTCATCATTCATTCGGGCTATGACGAGGCACAAAGTGGCAGGTCGGCAGACATCTGGTCGCATGCCTGGACACTCACAGAAGCTTTGGAAGAAGGAGATGGCAACGGGCCATTCATGCTGGACGGCGTCCTTATCGACAGTTATGCCACGAGTGCCGAGCTCAGAGACAAGACAGGAACGGGCATTACAGGCATCGGAACCGCTTGCCACGAGTTCAGTCATTGCTTCGGATTGCCTGATGTTTACGACACTGTAGGCAGGAACTTTGGCATGAACACTTGGAGCCTAATGGACTATGGATGCTATAATGGCGACGGAGGAACACCTTGCGGCTTCACAAGCTACGAGCGTTTCTTCTGCGGTTGGCTTGAGCCTATAGAACTCGTCGACCCTATTATTGTAGAGGACATGCCTGCCTTGACATCCGAACCAATTGCTTACATTTTCAGGAACAGTGGCAAAAGCGACGAGTATTTCCTCTTCGAGAACCGGCAGAAAGAGAGTTGGGACTGCAACCTGGGCGGTCATGGTATGCTCATCCTGCACGTCGATTATGACGAGACGGCTTGGCAGGAGAATACTGTCAACGCGGAACGCTCGCACAAACGCCTGACCATCATTCCTGCCGACAACATCCCCACAGCCGGCACAACTTCTGGCGACCCATGGCCCGGCAAGACAGGAAAGACAGAATTCTCCGACACATCCACTCCCGCAGCCACTTTCTACAATACAAATGCCGAAGGAGACAAGCTGATACACCACTTCATTTTCAATATAAGCGAATCGGGAACAGGGCTTGTCAGCTTTATCTTCGATGATGAAGAAATGGGCATAAATGGCCTCGAACCCTCAGGAAAGGGAGAGGAGACCATGTGCAATCTTGCCGGACAGATTGTTCCGCCAAGCTACAAAGGCATCATTATCAAAAGAGTTCCTGACGGAAAAACAAGACTCACAATCACAAAACTATGAAAACAAACCTTTTCCTTTTGTTCATCAGTCTCTGCTTAAATATCACAGCAGCTACGATGTCTCGCTATACTGGCACTCGTGTCTTCTGGGATTCACGTTCGCCTATCACCATATTCAATAGTGGTGGCTATTCACGACTTATTGAGTTGAACGATGGAAGACTGCTTGCCTGTTGCGAAAGCGGAGGCATCAAGATCAGTTTTTCCACCAATAAAGGTCAAGTCTGGTCCACTCCTACCCTCATCGCTCCCAATAGCAACAACACGCCCAACTGCGTGCCCGACCTCATCCAACTCTCCGATGGAACTATAATCGTTGGATATAACCCACGCCCATCACAACCTTATACAGAAGACCGACGCTTCGGCATTCGAGTGCGACGCAGCACCGATGGTGGCCAAACCTGGTCGAATGAAATCTTTGTCTACGATGCAGATTATACTTTCGAGAATGGTTGTTGGGAACCATCTTTCCTGGAACTGCCTAGTGGGGAGCTTCAGTTGTACTTTGCAGACGAGAGTCCTTACACGAGAACTGGCGAGCAACAGATTTCGCTTTGTCGCAGCTTTGATGGCGGACTGACTTGGACTTCGCCACAACGCATTTCCTATCGAAGTGGTTATCGCGACGGGATGCCTGTTCCAGTATTACTCAGCGACAACAAATACATTGTTGTTGCCATTGAGGACAACGGTTGGGGAGGTGTGAACGACTTTGTGCCTACAACGGTTCGTACAACACTTTCCAACAATTGGAAGGGCAGCAGCTACGTAAGTGGCACCAGTAGTCAGCGGAATCGCAGCATTAACCATGACTATTGCCCTGTTGCTAAAGGTGGAGCGCCATACCTTCGAGTGTTGCCAAACGGTGAGACTGTGCTCTCGCATCAATCCACATACGGAGATGGTGACAACATGAAGATGTACACTTACGTTGGAAACAAGCAGGCTAAGGACTTCAAGGCGATGTCCAGACCCTTCTATCAAGGCACCACAAAAGGTTGTTGGTGGAACTCGCTGGCAGTTATCGACACAGGAATCGTAGTGGCTGTCGGTGGACTCGACGGCAAAATCTGCATGGTGAAAGGCTATCCGATGAAACAATTTCAAGTGCCTTTTGGCTCTCCAAAGGTAGATGGGCGGTCCACTTCCACAGATGGCTATTACCATTCTACTGCCAAACAAGTTCCGATGGGGAATGAGACGGGCACCTTTTCCTATGCCGACTTCGCTTATGATGTCGATAATCTCTACATGAGTTGCCTTGTCTATCGCGGTAATGCAAGCTCAAGAGAACCTTATCCTGACGGCGTTACCTTCTACATTGAAAGCAAAGGAGCCAGCACAAATGTACCGATGACTTCGTCTTTCAGGTTCAACTTATTGCCCAACGGAACATGCTCTGTCAGCAAAGGTAACGGGACAAACTGGGAAGAAACCACTATGGAAGGTGTACAGACAGCAAGCACAACTAACTCTACATACTATCGTCTCGAGATGGCCATCCCGTGGTCTCGCATCGGACTCACAACAGTTCCTTTGGGACAGAAACTGAGCGTCAATCTGGAAATCATTACAGGCGATGGCACACATCAGGTAGTGGAACGCATACCAGACACTTCTCCGTTAATGCCTGCCACATGGGTTCTGCTGAATCTTATCGAGCCTGAAGACCCTTCTGGGATAAACAAAGTCGAAAGGAACAAACATTCCAAAAGCAAGAGCTACAACCTTCTCGGAATGGAGGTTCCAGCCAATTTTCGAGGCATCGTTGTTGAAGACGGAAAGAAAAGCTTTCGACGTTAAAAAACAACTGCTGTGAAGTTTGCCAACGACACACGTGTCGTTTGGAAATTACACGTGCCACGTTTGCCAATTACACGTGCCACGTTTGGAATTTAGCCAGTAGTTGTGACACGACCATCCTGCATGCATATCTTTCGGTCGGCAAGGTCGGCCAGTTGTTCGTCGTGTGTGACAATGACAAACGTCTGCCCCATTTGGTCGCGAAGATCAAAAAACAAGCGATGCAATTCCTGCTTATTCTGTGTATCGAGCGAACCGCTCGGCTCGTCGGCAAACACGACATCAGGCTTATTAACAAGAGCTCTTGCAACTGCAACCCTCTGTTTTTCACCACCGGAAAGTTCGTTTGGCTTATGTGAAGCACGTTCGGAAAGTCCCATGAAAGCAAGAAGTTCTTCTGCACGACGCTTCGCTTCTCTTCTTGAGGTGCCTCCAATGAGGGCAGGCATCATGACATTTTCGAGAGCTGTAAACTCGGGAAGAAGCTGATGGAACTGGAAAACGAAGCCCATATGTTTGTTGCGGAAAGCGGAACGCTTGGCGTCGCCAAGCTTGCTGACGTCGATTCCGTCGATAATGACGCTACCACTGTCAGCCTTGTCGAGTGTGCCCATTATCTGCAAGAGTGTAGTCTTGCCGGCTCCGCTAGGTCCAACTATGCTGACGATTTTGCCTTTCTCGATATCAAGGTCAATGCCTTTGAGCACTTCAAGGCTGCCAAAACTCTTCTTTATATTGCGGATTTCTATCATTTTATTGTCTATAAAGGATTTTCTTGCGATTACCATTTGCATCAACTACTATGTAGATGCCCTGTGAAGGATGTTCCACGATTCTTCCCTGAAGGTCGTAGATACACTCCTTTCCTTGGGAATGGGCAGAGGGAGAACTAACCTTGTCATAATGCGACAAAAGGTAGTTCAGTCCTGCTTCTGCATCTATTTCACCATAGCCGTAGTCGTTATTGGGATAAGTGAGCAACGGATCATGGCGATGACAAGTGGCTTCGAATGCTGCAATAACTTGTTCGCGTGTCAAAGTGGGGATTGCCTCAAGCCATTGTGCTATAATGCCAGCCACGATGGGGCACGCCATGCTCGTTCCTCTCTGAGATGACCATCTGTACTCACGCCCGTTGAAAGTGGACTTGGCAATATCGAAGTCAGTCATGTAGTCATCAGGATTCATCTCGGAATAGTAGCTATTGAAGGCTGCGACAATGTTCGTGCCTGGAGCAAGGACATCAGGTTTGATATGACCTGCCAGCGTTGGTCCTCTGCTGCTATAGGTCGCGACTTCGCCATCGCTACCCCTGTCGTAGCTCATATAAACGTTCTTCAAGTTGTAGAAACCTGTCCTGTAGGATGTCGCGCCAACGCAAATGACATTGGGATCTGTTGCAGGATAGAGAATATTATGCGACTTTTGTGCATCCTGATAATCAGGATATGAGGGCGAACTCCTGAACCAACCAATCTCTTGGAATGCCTCAACTTCTGCTTTAGTGCCACTTATGCACATTCCCATCTGTACAGAAGTGATCACCCCACCGCTTATCTTCTTGATTACAACATCAGTAACAAGCTGACTCGAGTCATAACAAGAGGGATAACTGCCAAAACGGAGTTCGAATTTCAAGCTTCCCGCTGTAATGGTATCTACGAGAAGGCTGTCCTCTGTGGCAAGTATTTCGTCTACAGGAACTTCCCTACTGGAAAACTTTTCAGTAGGAGATGCCATGAAATCGAGGCGAACGGTAAAATCTCCACGACTTCGCAGCATCATGTATGTCGTGGAGCCTGTGGGCAGAATGAGTGATGCGACTTGTTCCTTTCCAGCGGGCTTATGCATATATGTCCCGTAGTTACTTTGATTTCCGGCAGCCGTACAAATAAGACGTCCAGGCCGAACAAGGCTGTCAAGCACAGTGCTATAAAGTTGTGCCTCGCCCCACAAGTCCTCATGCGAGCCTTCGCTAAAGCTGATGACACAAGGCTTGTTCACTTTATCTGCATAACGGAAGATATATTCAAAGCCCAAAAGGTCGACAGCAGAACCATAAAAGTCCCAAAGAGAATCGGGAATGAGTTCCTTGTCATCCGTTACAGCATTGGAGACAAGACATAAATCAGCATCGGGAGCCATACCGATATAGGGCGAATCATAGCCACTTCCTGCTGCCGTACTGGCTGTATGTGTGCCATGAAACTGCAGTCGACTGTCCGAAGAGCATGCTTTCTCGAGAATACTATTGCTTGATGTATAAGAAGTTCCAATTGGAAGATCTGAATCGTCGTCAGTTCCTTGACCGTCATAATCAAGCATATCCCAGAAAGAACGAATGCGATATCTGCTGAGGTCGCGACTGTAAAAGGACGGATTTGTCAAGTCGAAACCGATGTCCATTACTCCCACAACGACACCTTTCCCAGTATATGCTGAACGATTAGACGTGGGATAGCGAAGACGATCGGAGCGAGTGATAATGGCTGAGGTATCGGTTGTGGCTTCGCAAACCCTGCCATTCTCGATGCGCAAGACTTCCGAACGAAGCGAAAGAGCTGCAAGTTCCGCTTTAGGAACGCTTACTGCATAGATATTTCCCCAATGCGAAAAGATGCGACAATCATGCTTTCGAAGCACCTCATCGTCATTGGCCTGGACGAGTGTAAGCATTCGAGGAGGGTTCTTTTCTCTGACTTTTGCTCTTTGAGTCGCATTTCTCGTCTCTTGTTGCAAGACTTCGCATCTCACCATTGGCGACATTTTGTCGAATCTTGGCCGCTGTGCTTCGGCTATGAAAGGCAGGAGAAATGCCGACATGACTACTGCCGAACGACGAGCCGTAAAGAACAATCGGCGTATCAAGGCACCGATGGAACGTGGCTGACGCTGTACTGCGGTACCATTAGGAGTGAAGACTGAAATGCTTTCTTGCGGCTCTCCCCACTGATCGGGGAACAGCAACATGACACTCGTATGACTGAAATAGCGATGAATGAGCAAAGGAAGTTCATCGAATCTGTCTTGATAAGAGATGAAGCCAGGCCTTGCCGTCACAGCGACAAGCATGCAGCTAAGGTCCATATCGTGCCTCAAATTGAGGAATTGCATCCATCGATTCATCTCGGCATAATGGGAACGAACGTGACTGTGCTTCTGTTCCATATACCCTTTTATATAAGGTAAGGTGTCGGCATGAGCGTGATATTCCAAATGACAATCAAGTTCTTCGCCTATTCTGCAAATATGTTCCAGCCATTTATAGAAGCCAACTTCGTACTCGGCCTTTTGCGGAACGGCGATGACGACTCGCCTAATGGTTCCAGGAGGAACGATGCTGCGGACCGCCATCACTTCTCTGTGACTTCCGCTCACTACATTATCGATAACGGTTCCCAGCGAAGACTTGGCCATGCCTGTGGTTCTGTCGTTAAGGCAAACAATGACCTCGCCACAATCATACTCGCTCATTGTGTGAAGGATGCCGCCTGCGATGTTCGTGCTCATACGGTTCAGGATAGCCATTGGCACGTCTGCAGCTGCCGCAATCATCTGCGCTTTCTCGAGCAACTGCCGTCCTTTGAGATGACTATTCTCGTTTGCCGCATCTCCATTATCATATGCGACACAAAGTCCCATTAAGCTATCGGGTATGAACGGATTGCGAATGAGGATGGCGAGCTGAGTCATCACGTCCACATTATCTTCCTGACTATACGTAATCAGGCATTTACCATGATAGGAGCCGCGATTGTCTTCGAGCGAGGTATCGCTCAATGCGAGCTGTTTAGCCCCTTTGTTTGTGGCAAAACCGCTGACGATGCAACTGATGAGGATGAGCATAACGGTGCCTCCTAGCACTTCGTTGTTCATGAGTTGGACATCTGGAGCTGTTCCTATAGTTACGATTGCGAGGGCTCCTGCTGCGTGAGCATTGGTCAGACCGAACATCAGCCACATACTGTTTCTGCTCTCTCCCATCGTCCAAGCCATTATGGCGGAGGCAATAAACTTGGAGATCATTCCCGTCAGAACCATTACTGCGACCAGCCAAAGCATTTCAGGTCGTCTCACCAGAATGCCTGGGTCGATTATCATGCCTACTCCAATCAGGAAATACGGGATGAAGAGGGCATTGCCGACAAACTCGAGGCGCGACATCAAGGGACTTGTCTTGGGGATGAGACGGTTGACAATCAAGCCTGCGAGGAATGCTCCGAGCAGTCCCTCGAGACCCACCATCTTCGCCAACGAAGCGCTCAGAAAGACGAGAGCCAGAATGAAGATGAATTGCATGACACCATCTTCGTATCGACGGAGGAACCAGCGTCCCACTCTTGGGAAGACGAGGATGGCGAATGTGACATAAAGCGCGCACTTCAGGCCAAAGAGAAGCCAGGTCATCAAAGAGGTTTCAGGATCTTGTCCGCCAACCACAAAAGCCAAGACTAGCAAGGCGACAAAGAGGGCAATGGCAGTTGCAACCACACTCACGACGACTGCTCTGTGCCGATTCAAGCCGTAACGTCCTATGATTGGGTACGTTACGAGGGTATGACTGGCATAGATACAGGCCAAAAGGAGGCTGGTGGACAGGCTGAAGCCAAGTAGCCAAACACTCGTCGCAATACCCAAGAGGAAAGGAATCGTAAAGGTAAGGATGCCGAAGCGGAGTCCGGTCCTGCCATACAACTCCACACTTCCCATCTCAAGCTCCAAGCCTGCAAGGAACATTATATAATATATGCCGACTTGTCCGAAGAGTTCGAACGAACTGTCATGGTCGAGAAGATTGAAGCCATACTGCCCCACCAGAATGCCCGCGACGATGAGGCCGACGACTGGTGGCACCCTGAGCCGCCTGAACAACAATGGCGCAAACAATATGATGGCCAGCACCACCGAGAAGATCCAAGTGGGATCGGTGATGAGTGCAGTCGCTGGAACGGCTTGAAGGGCACTGAAAAGCATCATTTGTCGCGAGTTAGGTGTATAATCTGGGGCAAAGTTACGAAAAAAAAAGCAATTAAGAGTTAAGTGAGGCGAAATTATTTCTCGAGGCACGTAACTTGCTGATTGAGCGAGTCCTGCACTTTAAAAATATCGGAGAACCTCAGTACTCAAATAATTTTCCAATGGGAGTACTGGAGTTTTCCCACGGTGGTACTGGAGTTTCACCACGGTGGTACTGGAGTTTTCCCACGGTGGTACTGGCGACCAAACTGGGCATATCTGGCCGTTCAACCTTTGACATTAGTCAAAAAGGCTCGTCAAAGGAAAAAACTTTAAACTATAAACTTTAAACTTTAAACTTTTTATCGTACCTTTGCAGCGTGAAATAATTTTGAATTTTGAATTTATAAAATTTGAATTAAACTATGCGTGTTGCAATAGTAGGCGCTAGTGGCGCAGTTGGGCAGGAGTTCCTGCGAGTTCTTGACGAGAGACAGTTCCCCATCGACGAACTGCTGCTTTTCGGCAGTCAGCGTAGTGCGGGACGAAAGTATACATTCCGAGGCAAGGAGATTGAAGTGAAGCTCCTGCAGCACAATGACGATTTCAAAGGCGTAGACATTGCCTTCACAAGTGCTGGAGCCAGCACAAGCAGGGAGTTTGCCCAAACCATCACGAAGCATGGAGCTGTGATGATCGACAACTCCAGCGCTTTCCGAATGGACGAGGACGTGCCCTTGGTAGTGCCCGAATGCAATGCCGAAGACGCCCTCAACCGCCCTCGAGGCATCATAGCCAACCCCAACTGTACCACCATAATGATGGTCGTTGCCCTACAAGCACTCGAGAACTTGTCCCACATCAAGCGCATCCATGTCGCTTCATATCAGGCAGCAAGCGGCGCAGGGGCAGCTGCGATGGCCGAACTCTACGAGCAATATCGCCAAGTACTAGCGGGAGAGAAGCCGACAGTCGACAAGTTCGCATATCAGCTGGCATTCAATGTCATCCCTCAAATCGATGTCTTCTGCGAAAATGGGTACACCAAAGAAGAGATGAAGATGTACTACGAGACCAAGAAAATCATGCATACCGATTGCGAAGTCAGTGCCATGTGTGTCCGCGTCCCCAGCCTTCGCTGCCACAGTGAAAGCGTATGGGCAGAGACAGAGCGTCCCGTCAGCGTCGAAGAGTTTCAGCAAGCCGTCAGAGAAGGGCAAGGTCTGCAACTCGAGGACGAGCCTTCGAGCAAAAAGTATCCCATGCCTCTCTTCCACGAAAACTGCGATGATGTCTTCGTAGGACGTGTCAGAAAAGACCTCGCAAACCCCAACGGCATCACATTCTGGCTCGTAAGCGACCAGATAAAAAAAGGTGCAGCCCTCAATGCAGTACAGATTGCCGAATACCTCATCAAGGTAGGTAATATCAAATAAAGTCAAGCAAGAGTACTCTCTACCATAATTCTAACCCCTTTACGCATTCTTATTGATGCCGTAAAGGGGCTTTTTGTTTCCTGTATGGCACTATTTCGCTAGGAAAGTGAAAATAATTGTTGATTTTCTTGACACATATTATAATAATATATAACTTTGGTGCAAAATATGTATAATTAACCCAAATTATTAACTAAACTTTACAAGTATGAAGAAACATTTATTAATTCTCGCTTCGCTTGTGTTAGGTTTTGGTCAGCTATTTGCCGACGATGTTACTTTCTCCGTAGGTGACTTGAAGGCAACACTGCCAAGCAACAACACAAACATTGCTATTCCTTACACATGGGATGGTGCACCAGCTCCGGTGACAGTCACCATCGCAAAACAAGATGCATCAACAGCATCGCTTGGCGTCAGTACTGTAATTGCACTGACTAATGCTTACGAGGTTACAGTTTCTTTAGTTGGAAATGGAACACTGAACAGCATTAAGTTCACCACAAATCCCGCCAGCCAGACTGCAAACGTGACAGCCAGCACTGGTTCTTATGCCAGCAGTACATGGACACCTGGTGAAGATGAAACTGTTTCCTCAGTAACATTCACCTGCACAGGCACCTTCCGCCTGACACAAATTGCAGTGGATTACACTAAGACGAATTCTGGCAATGATCCTGTTTCTGCATGGACTCAGGAGCTTACTGTTGGCGTAGGTCAGACAGGTCAGGTCGAATTTACGATGGATGGCACACCTAAAGCTGTGACATACACCAGCAGCAACACAAAGGTTGCTACAGTAGCAGCAAATGGTAAAGTCACCGGTGTGGCTGTTGGCACATGCACCGTCAGCACAATCATTGATGAAGAGAATGGCAACCGCTGGACAAAGGAAACAGCTGTTACCGTGGTTCAGCCAGAAGCTGCGCTCGTAGCAAATGCTGCCACATACACTGGCTCAGAACCCTTCATCTGCGACTACCTCACGAAGGATATCTATGCCTTGAACAACCTTGGCAAGTATGAGAAGTGGGGTGTCATGGAATCCGTAAACGACTTGGCAGGCGTAACAACCTACGAAGGCAAGCTCGTTGTCAACAACTCCGACAACTGCGAATACAAGTTCGTGGGCGGCGCATGGGTAAATGTTGGCTCTGTTCTTCCTCAAGAGATTATAACAGAAACCAACTACAAGAACATGAGCTTGTACAACGAAGAGACCAATCCCGACGGCGGTTGGTACTGCCGCTGGGGCTACCAGAGCACCTTCGACAAGTTCGTCTATGACGCAGAGACCAACACCAACACCATCGATCCCTACGAGGGTCAGGGCGGCTGGGAACCCTACCAGAGCTTCAACATCGAAGGCCTGAACCCCGGCGACACCTACAAGGTATCCTTCAAATATACAGGCACAGCTTGGCACTCCTGGTCTTCCTACACCAAGCTCCCCTTCTATGTGCTGAACAATCCCGACTTCGGTTCCACACTCTACGTGGAAGAGCCCAACAGCGAAGTGCTCGCAGTTGCCCTCCTGCCCAACACAGAGACTACTAATAAGGAATACGTTCTGCAGTTCGTTGCCGACAAGGACTTCTGCGTCCTGGCCGTTCAGTTCGGTGTAGGACAGGACGGAGCCCAGGGCTTCAAGTTCTCCTTCGCCGACCTCAAGATTGAGCGCGTGCCCGTTGTAGAGCAGTACGTGAACAACTTCAAGCTCGTCTCTATTGACAACGGAGCCTACACTCCGCTGGCTTACATTGAGAACATCAGTGCAGCTCGCGAGAACGCATACACTTTGCCTTACATCCCTGTAACAGCCACACAAATTGGCATGAAGTTCAAGGTTTATGACACTTCCAGTGGCTGGAGTGCAATCTTCTGCGCACGTAACACTCATGCTGGCACAGGTATCTCTCTCTACATGAACGGCAACGACAGAGCTCACTTCGGCTACTTCACGGGTGGCACAACAGGCTCAGGCGACAACTTCGCTCACTTCAGCCTCAACACTGATTATGAGGTTTCAGCCGACGTAACCAAGTTGGTTGTTAATGGTGAGACTTATGAGACAGGTAACACAGTTACCAATGCAACCACACGCGCATTGTCTCTCTTCGCTAACCCCGAATGGGACAACCCAATGCGTGGACGTATTGAATACTGCACCATTTCAGAAGCAGAAGAGACACTCTTCAACTTCAAACCTGCAATGCGTCACGATGGCGTATTCGGTTTCTATGATGCAGCAAGCGGACTCTTCGTTCTTCCTGCACAAGGCAAGCTCGACGGTTACGGCTACAAGAAGCTCGACGATCAGGCTTACGTTACATACACCAATGAGACTCGTCTCGTGATTGCTGGCAACACAGCTCAGTTCCTGCCCGATGTACAGAACCTCGACGATGCAACATTCACCTGGACATCTGCCGACGAAAGCATCGCAACTGTTGCTGCCGATGGTACCGTAACAGGTGTGAAGGCCGGTAAGGTAATGATTACCGTTACTACCGATGCCGACCAGGGTTGGACAGCAAGCTACGAGCTGACCGTTTCTGAACCCGACTACAAGCGCTTCGACAAGAACAATGTCGGTTATGCTATCGTAACTGGTGGCAATGGCTGGGGCGACTCTCCTGTTGCAGGTCTTGTTGACAACGATGCCAACACCAAGTTCGGTTGCGGCGGCACAAGTGACGCTTGGGCTATCATCATTGCCAGCGAACCAGTTGCTGTTCAGCAGTATTCTCTCGTAACTGGTGCCGACACCTACAACTATCCCAGCCGCAATCCTGTAAGCTGGAAGCTCGAAGGTTCTAACGACAACCAGACATGGACACTCATCGACGAGAAGGTTCAGACTTACCAGCTCAAGAGCTTCAACAAGTACGAGAATACCGTTGAAGTTGACGGCACAGAGACCTACAAGTTCTTCAAGTTCTCTGTTACTCAGATTGCTGACGGATTCCAACTCAGTGAGCTCTGGATTAACGAGCAGGCACACAGCTTTGGTGAGGAATCTACAGTTCTGTATGAACCAACTTGCACAGAAGAAGGTAAGACTGCTTTTGCATGCTCCGATTGCGGTGCTGTGAACATTGAATCCATCGCTCCTCTTGGCCACGACTATGTTGAAGGTGTTTGCTCAAGATGCAGTGCTAAGGTATCTGAGGTTGTTCTCCTGCCCAACCGCGGTAACGACAACACACCTTACTTCGCTAAGTACCGCCACGCCAATGCAGTCGTTGATGGTGAATATGCTGACATCGAAGAAGGATGGGCAACTGCTGACTTCGACGACTCTGATTGGGACGAACTGATGTTGCCTCTCGGCTCATTTGGTCCTTACCATACACGCTGGTTCGGCGACTACAACACATTCTGGTTCCGTCGTTCCTTCAACATTGATGATCCTTCCACTATTGCTAAGCTGACCTTGAGAGCTACTCATGATGACGACTACGCAGTATTCCTCAATGGCACTCTGATTACTCAGGAGTACAATTGGACAGGTGGCGAAAACGACTTCAGAGTTGTTGATGTTGATCCTACATTGCTTGTTCCTGGCAAGAACGTTCTTGCTATGTACATCGAGCAGAACTGGGGCGGCGCATACTGCGACTTTGGTCTCGAGGCTCAACTTGGTGCTAATGTAAAAGTTGGCGACGCTCTGTACGCTACCTTCGTTGCTCCTTGCGACGTTGACTTCACTGATGCCGGAGTAAGTGCATTTGCTGCTCAGCCAAACGGAAAGTATGTTCATCTCGAGCCCGTTACCACAGTTCCTGCAGGTACTGCAGTTGTTGTGAAGGCTGACGAAGCTGGTTCATACTACGCTCCTAAGACCATTGGTGCTGCTCTTGATACAGAGAACGCTCTCCTCGCAAGCGAGACACCTGTCACTGCTGACGGTTCTCAGTTCGTGCTTGCAAAGCCCGAAGGCGAAGAAGTTGGCTTCTATCAGGTAATTGAAAACACTGTTATCAGTCCTAAGACTGGTTATCTGGTAATCAGTGGCGAAGGTGTCAAGGGCTTCTATGGCTTCGATCCTGACAATGGTACAGGCATCAAGGGCATAGATTTCGCTGACGAAAATGCTCCAATCTACAACGTTGCCGGTCAGCGTCTCCAGAAGATGCAGAAGGGCATCAACATTGTAGGTGGCCAGAAAGTGCTGAAGTAAAGACTCTCTCTCCTAGCCCCTCCCCACGACGGGGAGGGGAATAGGACTAAAAAGGATTCATTAATTAAACAAAATTATAAAGACTATGAAGTATTTAGCACCTGCAATGAAGATTGAAGAGGCTCAGGTTGTCAACATGTTGGCAGAGAGCCTGAAGATAGACTCGGACATTAAGGTTGACGGAAGCGAAGGTTTGACTAAGGAAAACTTCGCGTGGGACATCTGGAACACTGAGGACTAATCTTCTCGCTCCACTAGTCCTGTCAACTGACAGAACATAGTTAATCCCCGATGCACGAATGTGTGTCGGGGATTATTGTTTAAGGTAGTCAGGAAACATCACGTGGGATGATTCAAAACATCACGTGTGACGTTTGCAATTTACTAGTGTGACGATTGCAATCTTCACGTTTGACGTTTGCAATTTAATAGTGCGACGTTTTGATTAACCTCTGCGGTTGCTAAAAGTAACGGTGCCGCAAACTCGACCTGTATAGATATTATGAATGGTGACAACGAGTTTTCCGTCCTTTACCTCACCATCTATAACGGTTGGGAAATGCCCTTCGTTCTTGCCCGTCATATTAGGTCCGCCACCCACTATCTGCATCCACCTATGCTCTTCATTCGGCAAATCCAGTCGATATACATGTTGATGAGCAGTAATCAAGAGTTGACAACCGGCCTCATCGAGAAGCGGTCCCCAAAGTTTCGAACAAGTTCTCTGCCACTCTGCGAAGTCTCCCTCATGCTTATCATCCACATCAGCAGGGAAAAGGTCGCCAGGATTCACTTCCGGCCGAGGGTCGTAGAGAGGGATGTGACATAAGGCGACAAGATACGGAGCATTCGCTATCTCGGGTTGTTTGAGCGCATCTCGAAGCCATTCTCGCTGAGCGACACGATAAGGTTCGCTCACGAAGAGGTTGCAGAACTTGGGGTTCGTGTCCATCTTATCCTCGGCAGTATCGAGTCCGACGAGTGCGATGTCGCCCATCCTGACTGCAAAATTGCGTCCCAGATCCCAGTCGCGAGGCTGACGTTCTTCTGGCTGTCGATACATCCAGATGCGTTCCAAATGTCGGTTTGCCAGGCCACGAACATCGTGATTTCCAGGGCAAAATAGGTATGGAATCGTGGCAGCAAAGTCTTTTCGGTCAATCTCGGGCTTGAAGAAGATGCGCTTCTGAGCCTCTATCGTTTCTTCAGTATTGCAGGCATCACCATTCCAGACGACACAACTGGGCTGCAGTTCCATCACTTTATTTATGGTAGGATTGATGGCTTTCCACGAGGCGTGAGTGTCGTTAATGACGCAGAAATGACCTTTCGCCCATTCGCCGGCAGTTCGGAAAGTGTATATCTGAGGCTTTTCTTCGTTGCCCGTGATGCGGATATGGTAGCCGTCTTTGTACTCGATACGATCGGCCCCTATCTTATAATAATATAATGTATAGGGGTTCAGGCCAGTCAGACGAACCTGAATCACTTCGTTGTCCATTGCCGTCATACGGAAACCGCCGCACCAGACCTTTTTGCCGTCGCTCAGATCGGGTTTCTCGCCGTAGATGACATAACCGTTCGCCCAGTCAGTCACGCTGAAAGCAATCCCCATACTGGTTGCCGCATAGTTCTGCAAGACAGGTTCGCTGTCGATAAGCGGAAGGCGCTCCCCATCATTTTCGCCCGAGGGAGAGTGGCTTGAAGCCTTTTCCTCTAAATCCTTCGCCAGAAGAGGTGTGCTAATGCTACTTGTTGCAGCAACTAAGGCAGCATTCCGCAAAAACTCACGTCTTTTCATAGTTTTTTTCTTTTTACACTTCACAAAGATAAAATTATTTACCTACAAACCTGCACAATTCACGTTTTAATTACTACTTTTTTGTGTTATCTCTTCCCTTTTAGGCAAAAATAATACAACTTGCCGCAAGTTTTAAGCAAAGATTTTGCATGGTAAAAATATTTTCGCTATCTTTGCACGAAGAAAACCAAGAACTAAAAAGTAAAAAATGCAAAACTCCTCATCAGGCAAGATGACCAACTATCGATGGGTCATCTGCGGCATGCTTTTCCTTGCCACGACTATCAACTACATGGATCGACAAGTGCTTTCCCTCACATGGAAAGATTTTATCGCACCCGAATTCCACTGGACGGATGCCGACTACGGACGCATCGCAGCCATTTTCTCCATCGTCTATGCCATCGGCAACCTCTTCAGCGGTCGCTTCATGGACTGGATTGGCACCAAGAAAGGCTACCTTTGGGCCATCGGAATCTGGTCGTTGGGAGCATGCATGCATGCCTTCTGCGGCGTGGCAACTGCCGAATGGCTGGGACTCGAAGGTAAAGAGGACCTCATCAACGCAGTAGGAACGAGCACAGCAGTAATTGCTTCCGTCAGCGCCTGGTTCTTCATCATCTGTCGCATCGTACTCGGTCTTGGCGAGAGTGGCAACTTCCCTTGCGCTATCAAGGTAACGGCAGAGTACTTCCCGAAGAAGGACAGAGCCTTCCCTACCAGCATCTTCAATAGCGGAAGCACTATCGGAGCGCTCATCGCTCCCATCTGTATCCCCCTGATTGCCAAGTTCTACGGCTGGGAAATGGCTTTCATCATCATCGGTGCGCTTGGTTTCGTCTGGCTCGGACTCTGGGTTTTCATCTACAAGAAGCCTGAAGAATGTGCTAGTGTAAACAAGGCAGAATTGGAGTATATACAGCAAGACAACGAGATTATCGAAGAGGAAGAAACCAACGAAAAACCTATCCCTTTCCACAAGTTCCTTACCTTCCCACAGACTTGGGGCATCTTCTTGGCAAAGTTCATTACCGACGGCGTTTGGTGGTTCTTCCTTTTCTGGACACCAGCCTACATTAGCGACGTC
This sequence comes from Bacteroidaceae bacterium, assembly GCA_017961145.1. Classification (GTDB taxonomy): domain Bacteria; phylum Bacteroidota; class Bacteroidia; order Bacteroidales; family Bacteroidaceae; genus Physcousia. The sequence goes on from JAGCXU010000018.1 coordinate 18,286, forward strand.
TACGGACTGAAGACCGACAACCCGACTGCCATGATGCTCATCTTCGTGCTCTATGCCATCACGATGCTCTCAATATATGGCGGCAAGTTGCCTACCATCATTGTCAACAAGACAGGACAGCATCCCTACGATGCCCGACTCAAGGCAATGTTCATCTTTACGCTGTTCCCCTTGCTTACTTTGTTTGCCCAACCCTTGGGAGCATACAGCTATTGGTTCCCAATTATCTTAATTGGTCTGGCAGGTGCAGCACATCAAAGTTGGTCGGCAAACCTGTTCTCTGTGGGAAGTGACCTCTTCCCGAAGAAAGCAGTCGGCACGATGACAGGCATAAATGGCATGGCTGGCGGCATCAGTTCATTCCTCATCAACTGGATAAGCGGCTATCTCTTCGACTATGCTGACAAGACACAGATGCACTTCCTTGGCTTCCAAGGCAAGCCAGCAGGCTATTTCATCATCTTCTGTTACTGCGCTGTGGCATATCTGCTCGGCTGGCTCATGCTCAAAGCATTCGTGCCTAAATATAAGGCAGTACAAGGATAAAGAAGAAAATTAAAACACAATATAACAATAATAATGATGAAGAACTTATTTGATATCAAAGGAAAGGTTGTCGTGCTGACTGGTGGCTGCGGCATTCTCGGCAAGAACATCGCCCACTATCTCGTGGAGCAAGGAGCCAAAGTGGTTGTGCTCGACCGAATTGAAGACCAAGGTAAAGAACTGGAAGCAGAGCTCAACAAGAAAGGCGAGGCACTCTTCCTCGTTACAGACGTGCTGAAGAAGGAAGTCCTGGAGCAGAACAGAGATGCCATCGTGGCTCGCTTCGGCACCATCGACATCTTGCTGAATGCAGCAGGAGGGAACATGGCTGGAGCCACCATTGCTCCCGACAGAACCTTCCTCGACCTTGACCTCGACGCCTTTAAGAAGGTCGTGGAGCTCAATCTCTTTGGCACAGTCATTCCCACACAAGTGTTTGTGCCCGTGATGGCCAAGAATGAAAAGGGCGCCATCGTGAACTTCTGCTCCGAAACAGCTTTGCGTCCTTTGACTCGCGTCGTGGGTTATGGAGCGGCAAAGGCAGCCATCGCGAACTACACGAAGTATATGGCAACCGAACTTGCCTCTAAGTTCAGCCCAGGCCTCCGCGTCAATGCTATCGTGCCAGGCTTCCTCTTGACCAATCAGAACCGCACCTTGTTGACGAATGAGGACGGCTCACTGACAGACAGAGCAAAGACCATCATCGCTCACACACCGGCAGGTCGCTTCGCAGAGCCAGAAGAACTCTTCGGCACTATACATTATTTAATTAGTGATGCCAGCAGCTTCGTCACGGGAGTCCTCTCCGTAGTCGACGGCGGATTTGATGCTTTTTCAATTTAAAATACTTTATACCTATTATAATATGTATCTTTGCGAACAAAGTTTCCGTTGGTATGGACCCAACGACCCTGTAAGCCTGCAAGACATCAAGCAGGCAGGAGCCACAGGTATAGTCACCGCGTTGCATCACATCCCCAATGGCGAGGTGTGGACAAAAGAGGAAATCCTCAAGCGCAAACAAGTCATCGAGGATGCCGGACTGCGTTGGGCAGCCGTGGAGAGCGTGCCTGTTCACGAACATATCAAGACCCAGACGGGCGACTTCCAACTTTACATCGACAACTACAAGCAGAGTCTCCTGAACCTTGGCGAGTGCGGCGTGGATGTCGTAACCTACAACTTCATGCCGGTTCTCGACTGGACGCGGACTAACTTGGCATACGAAATGCCCGACGGAAGCCGTGCTCTTCGGTTCGAAAGGGCAGCCTTTGTTGCTTTCGACCTGTTCATTCTCAAGAGACCAGGCGCGGAGAAAGACTACTCCGATGCAGAGAAAGCGAAGGCTAAGGCACGTTACGAGCAGATGGACGACGCGGAGAAGCAGCTCATCACCCGTAACATGATTGCTGGTTTGCCTGGTTCTGAGGAGAGTTTCACCTTGGAACAATTCCAGAAAGAACTTGACAGATATAAGGACATCACACCGGAAAAGTTGCGCTCGAACCTCATCTATTTCCTTAAGGAGGTGTGCCCCGCAGCCGAGAAAGCCGGGGTAAGATTGGTGATTCACCCCGACGACCCACCCATGTCGATACTTGGTCTGCCCCGTATTCTCAGTACTGCCGAGGAC
>JAGCXU010000153.1 GCA_017961145.1 Bacteroidaceae bacterium
GAGCCTCTTGTCGGATTCGAACCAACGACCCCGAGATTACAAATCACGTGCTCTGGCCAACTGAGCTAAAGAGGCGGGTGGGAAAGCTTGCTATATCGCGCCGCTACAACCTACTGCCCTTGCTGCGGTCAAGCCCTGGGGGATTCATAAGGAGCATGCCGTATAGGACTTTCCCATGATTTTGCGGGTGCAAAGGTACAACATATAATTCAAAATTCAAAATTATAAACTTCAAAATTGTATGATAAGGCTTTTTTTTTGCTCATTTATACATTATTTATATTATTATTTCGTACCTTTGTCAACTCATAGAGAAAGGAGAAATGGCAAACGAAGTACCTAAGACGATGGACGCTGCCGGCTGGATGGCTCTGCCGATTGGACTGATGTGGTCGGCAAGTTTCCTCTGCACGATGTATGGAACGGAACGTCCCTTCCTCTCGATGTTGAGTACGGTTTTGGGCATTATCAGCATTTATATGCTCTACAAACAGCTGACGAATTACTACAAGCAATACCCTTCGGTCAGCTGGTTGCACATCCTTCGCCTCTCGTTTCTAACCTGTCTGCTTGCAGGCTTGCTGACAGATATGGTTCAATACGCCTATTTCCTTTGGCTCGACAATGGGCGTCTGCTTTCCATCTTAGGCACTGCCCTGCAAAGCGAGGAATATCGTGAGGCCTGGAAGAAGATGATGCCCGACGTAAACCTGAATGATATGCAAAAGTTGGTTCAGTCTATGACCGTTCGCGACATAGTGCTCCAACTGGCATTCTACAACATCATACTGGCACTCCCCATCTCTCTGCTTGCAGCATTACCCGTTAGAAAACCCGTTAAGAAATAAAACATTATGGATATCAGCATTGTTGTTCCTCTTTATAACGAAGACGAGTCGCTTCCCGAACTGTTCAGTTGGATCAAGCGTGTAATGATCAATCATGGCTTCAGCTACGAGGTTATCTTCGTCAGCGACGGCAGTACAGACAATTCGTGGAATGTGATAGAAGGTCTCAAGAAAGAGAATCCCGATACGGTTCACGGCATCAAGTTCCGTCGCAACTACGGCAAGAGCCCAGCCCTCTATTGCGGTTTCAGCGCAGCAAAAGGCGATGTAGTCATCACGATGGATGCCGACCTGCAAGACTCTCCCGACGAGATTCCCGAACTCTACCGCATGATAATGCAGGAAGGATACGACCTGGTGAGCGGATACAAAATGAATCGCAGCAAAGGCGACCCGCTCTCGAAAACGATTCCCACAAAGCTCTTCAACGCGACAGCCAGGCAAGTGAGCGGCATTCACAACCTGCACGATTTCAATTGCGGCTTGAAAGCCTATCGCAACGAAGTGGTGAAGAACATCGAAGTCTATGGAGAAATGCATCGCTACATTCCCTATCTTGCCAAGAACGCAGGCTTCTGCAAGATTGGAGAAAAGAAGGTTCACCATCAGGCACGCAAGTTCGGCAAGTCGAAGTTTATGGGACTCAACCGATTCGTCAACGGATACCTCGACCTCCTCTCGCTCTGGTTCCTGAATAACTTCGGGCTAAAACCGATGCACGTCTTTGGCTTCATCGGGACCTTGATGTTCATGATTGGCTTCCTTGCAGTTTGTGTTGTAGGCGGCACAAAGCTCTATTGCTTGGCAAAAGGCATTCCCCACCCTCTCGTCACAAACAGCCCCTACTTCTACATCGCCCTGACCATGATGATTCTCGGCACACAACTTTTTGTGGCAGGCTTCCTTGGAGAACTCATCAGCCGCAATTCTGCCGAACGCAACAACTATCAGATTGAGAAGACAATATGAGGCGAAGGCTTCTGCTCATAGTATCAAGTGTCCTGCTGCTCGCTGCCTGCGAATCGTACGACTGCACTCTCTACAACTATGTAGGCTGTTATGGTACTTTCTATCAGGACGATGCAATGGTGTCCCTCAACGACACGCTTACCATTACAGCAGGCCAGTCCGGACCTGTCTTGCTCAACAAGGCTGTGGGCACATCTAAGCTGAACGTCCCTCTAAGCTACTGGCAAGAGGAGGACACGCTTGTGCTGACAGTCAAAGGCGAATACAATCTCGTTCAAGATACCATTTGGATAACAAAAAGCAACCAAGTGCATTACGAGTCGCCCGATTGCCCGACAACCCTCTTCCACACCATTCAAGGCGTTCGCTCTACACACGAATTCATCGATTCCATCAACATCATACGCTCCTCTGTGAACTATGAAAAGACCGACAATATGCAGATTCATTTGTTCTCTGCTACTGATTAGCCTGACTTGCTTCACCTTGCAAGCGCAGGATGAAAAGAAGAAAGAGGACAAAGCACCACTGTTTTGTGGTGTTGCTGTCAGCGCAGACATCGTTGGCTTTGCCATGAAAGCTGTCGATGCGAAGTTTGCGAATATGGAGGTCGGAGCACGAGTTAACCTTTACGACAAGTTTTTCCCTGTTGCTGAACTTGGCATAGGTGACAGTCATAGAGAAGGCGCGGAAACGGGTAACACCTTTTCCACAACCTCGCCATATATGCGATTCGGAATGGATTACAACTTCAACAAGAAGCACAATGGCAACCGACTTTTCGGAGTCTTCCGCTATGGTTTCAGCAGTTTCAAGTATGACATTGCCAATGAAACATTCGCCGACCCGATATATGGAACTACCAGTCCTCTTGAAATAAATGGCGAAAAGGCGACAGGGCATTGGTTGGAGTTTGGTGTTGGTGTTGAGACAAAGCTCTGGAAGTTTATTCGACTTGGTTGGAGCGCACGCTATAAGTTCCGCCTTTCCCTGAAATCACCCGACGGAGGCGAGCCTTATTTCATTCCCGGTTATGGCAAGAACGACACTAACGGCTGGGGTGGAACGGTAAATATCATCTTTGATGTGGGCAAAGGTTCCTTCAACTTCAAGAAGAAAGACAAATCATAACATGAAAAAGAAGCAGTTATACTTAGCTTTGCTGGCAGTTGTCGCCATTGTTTGCCTACTGGTTTTCAGGAATTCTGGCAGGCAGATGGCAGTTTCTTATCAGCAGAACGAGGGCACCATCTTTGGGACCATCTATCATGCTAAATACCTTTATGACCAAGACCTCAAGGCTGAGATTGAAGCCGAGCTGCAGAAGGTTGACGCCTCACTCTCGATGTTCAATCCGCAGAGCACTATAAGTCGCATCAACAGAGGCGAAGAAGATGAGGTGGACGAGATGCTGAGCGAGGTCTTGCAACTCTCGTTTGCCGTCAACAAGGCTACCGATGGCGCTTTCGACCCCACAGTCGCTCCACTCGTAAATGCTTGGGGATTTGGTTTCAAGAATGGTCAAATACCTGATAACAGGCAAGTTGACAGCCTTCTTTCGCTCGTCGGACTTTCCCACATACAACTCAAAGACGGCAAACTCATCAAAGACAATCCGCTCTCTATCCTTGATTTCAGCGCGATTGCGAAAGGTTATGGCGTGGACAGAGCTGCGGATGTTTTGCAGAGCAAAGGCATCAAGAGTTTCATGGTAGAGATAGGTGGAGAGGTTGTTACCGAGGGTCTGAACGAGAAAGGAGAAGCTTGGAGAATTGGAATCAACAAGCCTGACGACGATTCCACCTCGACAAATATGGAGTTGCAGGACATCATCTCGCTCTCCGGCAAAGCGATTGCGACCAGCGGAAACTACCGCAACTACTACATTAGCGAAGGCCGAAAGATAGCGCACACCATCAATCCTCAGACAGGATATCCTGCTCAATCGGACATTCTCTCGAGCTCGGTTATGGCTCCAACCTGCGCAGAAGCGGATGCTTTCGCAACTGCCTTCATGGTTTTGGGATTGGACAGAGCAAAACAAATCCTGCAAAACCAGCCCCAACTGGAAGCCTACTTCATCTACACGAATGAGGAAGGCGAGTATCAGATTTGGTGTACTGAGGGATTTGAGGCTTTAATTCATAAAGAGCAATTATGAATTATGAACTGAACAGATATGTGCTTCTAACCCAACTGCCTTTACTTCAAGGCATTAGCAGTACGGATTTGCTGGGATGGGAGGATGCTTTGCGACTCGATATGGACGAGTTTCCAGCATCGAAACTGCCGCTAATCCGGCAAGGAGACAATTGCTCGCAACTGCTCTATCTTGCTGAGGGAGAACTATTTAGAGAGCATCGTTCAGCAGACAAGCACTTTGCGATTCGCTCCATCCTGAAGGCTCCTGCCATCATCGAAGTGGATAGACTCTTCGGACTCAATCCCACATACCAAAACACATATTGGGCAAAGACGGAAGTCAGGATGCTGGGCATCCGCAAAAGCCTGCTCGGAAGCCATCTGATGAAGAGCGAAGTCTTCCGCCTCAACTTGCTCAACACACTCTCGGCCATCGCTCAGAAAAGGGCTGCGGCACTCCTTCCCATCCAACTGGAAAGCGTGGAAGAGCGACTCCGACATTTCGTCGGCACTCTCTTTCCTGATTGCGAGGGCGAAGTTGAGATATACATCAAGATGAAAGACCTTGCCCGATATGTGGGCGACTCGAGGCTCATCGTCTCGCGACTCCTCAACCGATTGCACGAAGAAGGAAGCATCCGACTCGGCAGAGGACACTTCACGATAAAAGACATACAGGACTTCATCAAAACGACACACAGTTAAATCGCAAACGTCAAACGTTATGATCGCAAACGTCAAACGTTAAGTTTGCCAACGACACACTAGTAAATTGCAAACGACACTGGCATAAAATGAACATACTGCTCGAATCGGCTTTTAAGACGCTGCACGAAACCGCTCCTTTCTCCCAAATAAAGCTGGAGGATTACGAGCCTGCCATCATCGAAGGAATGAGGCAGGAGGACGAAGCAATTGCAGCTATCATCCGAAATCCGGAGCCTCCGACCTTCGAGAACACCATAGCTCCGAGGACTGGCGAACTGCTGGAACGCGCCACAAGCCTCTTCTTCAATCTCGTCAATGCCAATACCTGCGACGAGATGGACGAACTTGCTCAGAAACTCTCGCCAATGCTTTCGGAGCACTACTCGCGCATCATGCACAATTCCGACCTGTTTGAGAGGGTGAAGAGGGTTAAGGATAATGCCCGTGGACTCACGGTAGAGCAGCAGAAACTCCTCGAAGATACCTACGAAGGCTTTGTTCGAAGTGGTGCTCTTCTCTGCGAAAAAGACAAAGAAAGGTTTGCCGCGATTGAGACCGAACTAGCCCAACTTGGCTTGCAATTCTCGCAAAATGAGCTGAAACAGACAAACGAGTTTGAGCTTCACATTACCGACGAGAAAGAACTTGCCGGCCTTCCCGATACCGCGAAAGATGCTGCGGCTCTGGCTGCAAAGGAAAGGGGAAAGCAGGGATGGGTGTTTACTCTGCATGCCCCTAGTTATGGGCCGTTCCTCACCTTTGCCGACAATCGCGAACTTCGCAAGCAAATGTACCTCGCAAAGAATACCCTTTGTTGCAAAGGAGATGCCTGCGACAATCGGGAAATAGTGCGAAGAATCGTCAATCTGCGTCAGGAATTGGCACAATTGCTTGGCTGTAAGTGCTATGCAGATTATGCTTTGAAGGACAGAATGGCACAGAATGTTGACCGAGTAAACGAGTTGATAGAGAAGCTTTATGCTGCCCATATGCCTGTCGCAAAAGCTGAACTTGTGGAAATTGAAACGCAAGATGGGGCTGTTATGGCTTGGGATTGGCCGTATTTCAGCCACAAACTTCAACTCCAAAAGCATAATATCGATAGCGAAATGCTGCGTCCGTACTTCCAGTTGGAGAAGGTCAAGGACGGAATCTTCGGGCTTGCCACCAAACTTTACGGCATTACATTCAAGTTGCAACCACAAATCGAGGTCTATCATCCCGATGTGGAAGCCTACGAAGTATTCGATGCAGACGGAACTTTCCTTGCCGTTCTCTATGCCGATTTCTTCCCTCGCGCAAGCAAGCAAAGTGGTGCCTGGATGACTGACTTTCAGGAACAATACATCGACGAAACAGGTTATGACCATCGACCTCACGTCAGCATCGTCATGAACTTGACCAAGCCGACCTCGGAAAAACCATCGCTATTGACTTTGAGCGAGGTCGAGACCTTCCTCCACGAGTTTGGCCATGCCCTACACAGCATCTTCTCGAAGGTGCATTACAAAGCTTTGAGCGGTACAAATGTGAAGCGCGACTTCGTGGAACTCCCGTCGCAAATCATGGAGAACTTTGCCGTCGAGCCCGACTTCCTGCATACTTTCGCCTTCCATTTCGAGACAGGAGAACCTCTGCCCGACGAACTTATCGCAAGGATAAGAGACAGTCGGAACTTCCATTGCGGCTATGCTTGCACCCGTCAACTCAGTTTCTGCATGCTCGACATGGCTTACTACACCCTATCAGAGCCGCTCCAAGAAGACATTATGAACTTCGAGCGCAAAGCTTGGAGCCGCACCCAACTCTTCCCAACCGTGCCAGGAACGAACATGAGTGTGCAGTTCTCGCACATCATGAGCGGAGGCTATGCCGCAGGATACTACAGTTACAAGTGGGCGGAAGTGCTCGATGCCGATGCTTTCAGCCTTTTCCTCGAGAAAGGTATCTTTGATAGAGAGACGGCAGAACGTTTCCGCAGGGAAATCCTCTCGAGAGGCGGAACGCAAGAACCCATGCAACTTTACGTAAACTTCCGAGGAAAAGAGCCCGACATCAAGGCTCTCCTCAAACGAAACAACATATTAAACTAATGAAAGACCCTAAAAAACAGCGCGACCTCGACCTTCGTTACTTGCGAATGGCACAGATTTGGAGCGAGAACAGCTACTGCGAACGACGCCAAGTTGGAGCGCTTGTCGTCAAAGACAAGATGATTATCAGCGATGGTTACAACGGCACTCCGAGCGGTTTTGAGAACGTTTGCGAGGAAAATGGCGTAACGAAACCTTATGTTCTTCATGCCGAAGCTAACGCCATCACCAAGATTGCCAGAAGCGGAAACAATAGCGACGGAAGCACTCTCTACGTTACCGATTCGCCTTGCATCGAGTGTGCCAAGCTCATCATACAGGCTGGCATCAAGCGCGTCATATACAGTCGCGAATATCGTCTCACGGATGGCGTTGACCTCCTTCGCAGAGCAGGAATTGAAGTACAATATCTACCTACAGAACAATAAATTATGAATCCTGACACCAAGCATCGTTTTACACCGCTACTCATTGCCATCGGCACCATAGTAGGCATTTTTGTTGGCTCCTTCTATACAAGCCACTTTTCGGGCGGTCGCATAAACATCATCAATACAGGCTCCTCGAAGGTGGGTTACCTTTTGCAACTTATCGACAACATCTACGTTGATACGGTCGACATGAACTCTCTCATCGAGGATGCTATGCCTTTGATACTTAGTGAGCTCGACCCTCACAGCAGTTACTTCGGCCCGAAGGATGCAGAGGAAGCCAACGAGAACCTGAAGGGTAGCTTCAGCGGCATTGGCGTACAGTTCACGATGGAGCAAGACACGGTCAACGTCATGTCCGTCATCCATTCTGGTCCTGCCGAGAAGGTAGGCATACTTGCTGGCGACCGCATCGTGACTGCCGACACCACGTCGCTCGTGGGCATGGAGAGTGACGATGTCATGAAGCACCTGAAAGGCGAGAAAGGTTCGAAAGTCAAACTTGGCGTCAAGCGTCACGGCTCAAAAGATCTGCAGTACTTTACCGTCGTTCGCGGTGACATTCCCGTTGTCAGCGTGGATGCCTACTACATGATGGGCGACAAGACTGGCTACATTCGCGTCAAGAATTTCGGAGAACAGACCTATGCCGAGATGCTCGTCGCTCTTGCCGACCTCAATATGGAAGGCATGAAGCAACTCATCGTGGACCTTCGCGGCAATCAGGGCGGGTACATGCACATCGCCATTCAAATGGTCAACGAATTCCTGCCTTCTGGCAAGTTGATAGTCTATACGGAAGGTCGCAAAAGTCCTCGCGAAGAGTTCCGCAGCGATGGTCGTGGCGCATTCCAGAAGCTTCCGCTCGTAGTACTTGTGGATGAGGGAAGTGCCAGCGCGAGCGAGATATTCGCTGGTGCCATTCAGGACAACGACAGAGGCACAATCATCGGTCGTCGCACCTTCGGTAAGGGCCTTGTTCAACAACCGAAGGAATTCCGCGACGGCAGCGTCGTTCGCCTAACTGTTGCCCGTTACTATTCCCCAAGCGGTCGTTGCATTCAGAAGCCTTACGAGAAAGGACATGGCGAGGAATACGACAACGAACTCATCGCACGCTATGAGCGAGGCGAGTTCTTCTCGCAAGACAGCATCCACAACGAAGGACCGCAATACAAGACAAGCATCGGACGCATCGTCTATGGCGGAGGTGGCATCACACCAGACATCTTCGTTCCCGAAGATACGACGGGCATGACCAGCTACTACCGCGAGGCTTTCCTGACGGGACTCATCCGCCAGTTTGCTTTCGCCTATTCCGATGAGAATCGTGCCAAACTCACCTCGCTTCGCACGGCAGACAGGATGGAGCAGTACCTGAAGCGCGAGAACCTCTTGGAGAAGTTTGCGCAGTTTGCCGAGAAGCGACAGTTGCGCCGCCGCAACCTCATGCTCCAAAAGAGCCGTCGCCTCTTCGAGCGCAACATCTACGGCAACATCATCTACAATGTAGGCGAGATGAAGGACTATCTGCAGTTCCTCAGCAAGGAAGACCCAGTTGTCATCAAAGCTCAAGAGATACTCAACAAGGGGCTCTCTTTCCCCGTAAAAGTCGAAGAGACGAAGAAGGATAGTTCGAAAGAAGCACGCCTGTATTCCTCCGAATCCTTCCCTCTTCATCAGAACACAGTCCGAGTCTTTAGATGTTAATAAAATGGAAGCTTCAACTTTTCGACTTTTCGACTTTTCGACATTCAGCAAGGCAGTCATCTGCACTCATGTCAACCCCGACGGCGATGCTATTGGCTCCTCACTTGCCTTGAAGTTCTACCTCGAGAGGAAGGGCAAGCAGGCAACAGTCGTCGTGCCCAACATATTTCCTGACTTTCTGAAATGGTTGCCCGGAGCAGAAAGCATTCTCATATACACCAAGCAGGCGGAACAGGCAAAGACGGCCATCGAGGGAGCCGACCTCATTATTGTTTGCGACCTCAACCAGCCGAACAGATTGGCCGGACTGGAAGCAGACATCATGGCGAGCCACGCTCCACGCATTCTCATCGACCACCACCTTGACCCTGACACCGACTTCTGCCAAGAAATGTATTCCGAGCCCCAAGCATGTGCCGCAGCCGAAGTAATCTGCCAAATTCTGAGCAAGTTAGGCGAGTTGGACAACATCTCCTTCGAGGAAGCCACCTGTCTGTACTGTGCCATGATGTGCGATACAGGCGCTTTCTCTTTCAACTCAAGCAGACCCATCATTTACGAGTACATCAGCCAGCTACTTGCACGCGGAATCGACAAAGACCAAATCTACCGCAACGTCTTCTGGACAGCCTCAGAAGCGCGATTGCGACTGCAAGGCTATCTGCTCTACGTGAACATGAAAGTCCTGCACGACCGCCACACCACAATCATCACACTCACGAACGAGGAACGACATCGCTTCAAGGTCAAGAATGGAGACACGGAGGGCATCGTGAACATTCCTCTGACCATGCTGGACATGCGCCTGAGCATCTTTATCAGTGAAGATACGGAGCATCCAGGCATCATGAAGTTGAGCCTTCGCAGCGTGGGCGATTTCCCGTGCGATCAGATGGCTTCACGCTTCTTTGGAGGTGGCGGTCACAAAAATGCCAGTGGCGGCAAGCTGCAATGCACTATGGAAGAAGCCATCGACCGCGTCAAAGCGGCCATCGAAGCCTATGCCGACATGCTGAAATAAAGAGTTCCAAAACTAGGCCCTAGTATTCGACATGAAAAATAAATCAACTTTTATTTTGTTCTGCGCTCATTTATTCGTAACTTTGCAGCCAGAAACAATAAATGCAAAATGAAGAAAGCACTATACATTTTAATTCCCCTACTCTCCATCGTCCTCCTTGCATCCTGCAAGAACACCGAAACCTATGCCAAGCAGAAGGACAAGGAGTACAAGGCCATCAAATCGTTCCTGGATCGTGAAGTCGTAATTCGAGATGAGGACGGCAGCGTGATCTGCAACGTAGGAAAAATCATGCCCATCAGCGAGGAGCAGTTCCTCCTGCAAGACTCTACAACCAACCTCGACAGGAACGAATATGTACTCTTCCAGAACTCGGGCGTCTACATGCAGATTGTGCGCAAAGGCACGGGCGAAAAGCTGGAGAGAGGCAAGACAGCCCGCATTATTTGCCGATTCATAGAGTTCAACATTCTGGGAGACAGCATTCAGCTCCGCAACGATGTGTACTACTGGCACTCAAGCCCCGACATCATGAAGATTTCCAACAACTATGGCAGTTTCGCAGCCAGCTTCGACACGGAAGCCAATGGTGGCGGTGCTATGTATAACGCGTATGGCAGTACGAGCGTTCCAAGCGGCTGGCTCGTCCCCTTCACCTACATTCGCGTCGGGCGTCAGGACTCGGCCGAAGAAGGTATAGCGAAGGTCAGACTCATCGTGCCACACACCGAAGGTCAGACGAGCGCTACGGGAAATGTCTATCCCTGCTTCTACGAAATGACATTCCAGAAAATGCGCGACTGAATTTAGCTTGAACTCTCTCTATCTCCACTTCCCTTTCTGCAAGTCGCGATGCATTTATTGCGACTTCTACTCCACAACGCTCGGGCAGGACATGATGGCGCTCTACATCCGTGCCCTCGAAAGGGAACTGGCCAAGCGTCACAATTACCTGAAAGGTTCGCGCGTACATACTATATATATAGGGGGCGGCACTCCAAGTTTGCTTCCATCAGGTTTATTGAATGACCTTTTTAAAGCTATCAGTCTGTTCTTCACGCTCGAGCCTGAAGCAGAAGTCACCATCGAAGCCAACCCAGACGATGTCACGGAGGAATGGCTGGAAGGACTCAAAGGGACACCCGTCAATCGCATCAGTATGGGTGCCCAGACATTCAACGAAAAGCTGCTGCACTTCATCGGACGCAGGCACAACAGCCAGCAGACCATTGATGCCGTAAAGGCTTGCAAGGAAGCAGGCATCGCGAACATCAGTCTCGACCTTATTTATGGTTTGCCCAACCAGACTTTCGAAGATTGGAAGCACGATGTGGAACTGGCTCTGAGCCTCGACATCAAGCATCTTAGCGCTTATTCCCTATCCTTTGAGGAAGACACAAAACTCGACTCGATGCTCAAAAAAGGACTTGTCAGAGAAGCCGACGAAGAACTCTCGCGAAAGATGTACGACCACCTGATTTCCGCCACAAGCAAAGCAGGTTTCCTGCACTATGAAATCTCGAACTTCGCTCTGCCAGGCTATCACTCGCGCCACAACAGCAGTTATTGGCAAGGCACACCCTACTTAGGACTGGGGGCAGGAGCACATTCATACGACGGAACCCGCTCTCGACGAGCCAACAATCCTGACATCATGGCCTACATCAATGCCAAAGAGGATGTGCCACACGAAACAGAAGTGCTGAGCGACGAAGCAATCTACAATGAATTCATCATGACTCGCCTCAGAACATCTAACGGCATCCCCCTCGATGAACTTGCAGAGAAAGACCGAGAATACTGCCTCTCAATGGCCGAGCCATACCTTTCAAACGCCCTTCTGCATATCAAAAATGAGCACCTTTGCCTTACAAAAGAAGGGATATTTACCTCGAACAACATTATCAGCGACCTGATGAAATAAGGATTTATGTTGTTTAACATATTTCTATTCCCTTGCCATTACAGCAAATAGTAGTAACTTTACGCCCGAAATTCTGTATTAATCAACAAAAACAATACACGTCATGAAGACTTACAAAACTAATGAGATCAAGAACATTGCCCTTCTGGGTAATGATGGAGCAGGCAAGACAACCTTGACTGAAACCATGCTCTACGAGGCTGGTATCATCAAGCGTCGCGGCAGAGTCAGTCAGCACACAACTGTCAGCGACTATTTCCCCGTAGAGCATGAATATGGCTATTCTGTCTTCTCCACAGTTTGCCACGTTGAATGGAACGGCAAGAAGATTAATTTTATCGACTGCCCTGGTAGTGATGACTTTGCAGGTGCTGCAATCACAGCCCTGAATGTTACAGACACCGCAATCCTCCTGCTCAAGGGAGCTGCCGGTGTCGAGGTAGGCACTCAAAACCACTTCCGCTACACAGAAAAGCTCAACAAGCCCGTCATCTTCCTCGTTAACCAACTTGATGACGAGAACTGCGACTTCGACCAACTCCTCGAACAACTGACAAGCATCTACGGCCCGAAGGTTGTGCCCATTCAGTATCCCATCGAATGCGGTCCCAACTTCAATTCCCTCATCGATGTTCTGCTCATGAAGAAGTATTCATGGGGACCCGATGGTGGCGAGCCCAAGATTGAAGAAATCCCTGCCGACCAACTTGATAAGGCAACAGAAATGCACAAGGCACTCATCGAAGCAGCTGCCGAGCACGACGAAACCCTCATGGAGAAGTTCTTCGAAAGCGAAGACCTCACTGAAGACGAGATGCGCGAAGGCATCCGCAAAGGCCTCGCCAGTCGTGGCATGTTCCCCGTCTTCTGCGTTGATGCAGTAAAGGATATGGGCGTGCGTCGTCTCATGGAATTCCTGGGCAACGTAGTTCCCTTCGTAGACGAAATGCCAAAGGTTGCAAACAGCAAAGGTCAGGAAGTGGCTCCAGATGCAGCAGGTCCCACAAGTCTTTTCTTCTTCAAGACTGCTATGGAACCGCACATCGGCGAGGTGCAGTACTTCAAGGTAATGAGCGGAACTGTCAAGGAAGGCGACGACCTTACCAATGCCGACCGTGGCAGCAAAGAGCGCATCGCTCAGATATTCGTCTGCGCTGGTGCAAACCGCATCAAGGTTGAAGAACTCGCAGCTGGCGATATCGGTTGCAGCGTGAAGCTCAAGGACGTCAAGACCGGCAACACACTCAACGGCAAGGACTGCGACAACAGTTTCAACTTCATTAAATATCCCAATGCTAAGTACTCTCGTGCCATTCGTGCCGTCAATGAGAGCGAGACCGAGAAGATGATGAACGCCCTCCAGCGCATGCGCGAGGAAGACCCAACGTGGCAAATCGAGCAGAGCAAGGAACTTCGCCAGATTCTTGTTCATGGTCAGGGTGAATTCCACCTCCGCACACTCAAGTGGCGCATGGAAAACAACGAGAAGATTCAGATTGTCTTCGACGAACCGAAGATTCCTTATCGCGAGACAATCACAAAGGCTGCCCGTGCCGACTATCGCCACAAGAAGCAATCTGGTGGTGCAGGTCAGTTCGGTGAAGTGCATCTCATCGTTGAGCCTTACGTTGAAGGCACTCCAACTCAGGAAGTTTATCGCTTCGGCAATCAGGAATTCCGCATCAACACAAAGAGCGAGGAAACCATCGATCTCGAATGGGGCGGCAAACTCGTCTTCATCAATAGTGTCGTTGGTGGTGCCATCGATGCACGCTTCATGCCTGCCATCCTGAAGGGTGTGATGCAGCGAATGGAGCAAGGTCCTCTGACTGGTTGCTATGCTCGCGACGTACGCGTTATCGTTTACGACGGCAAGATGCACCCCGTTGACTCTAACGAACTTTCCTTCATGCTTGCTGGCCGTCAAGCCTTCGCACAAGCCTTTAAGGAAGCAGGTCCGAAGATTTTGGAGCCTATCTACGACGTAGAGGTTCTCGTTCCGAGCGACAAGATGGGTGACGTGATGAGTGACCTGCAGGGACGCCGTGCCATGATTATGGGTATGAGTAGCGAAAGCGGTTACGAGAAGCTGACTGCTAAGGCTCCTCTGAAGGAGATGGCAAGCTACAGTACTGCTTTGAGCAGCTTGACTGGTGGCCGTGCAAGCTTCAACACGAAGTTCGCTAGCTACGAACTTGTTCCTGCCGACGTTCAGCAGAAACTCGTGGCTGAATACCAAGCAACGCTTAAGGAAGACTAAGGCAAATCTAAGTTTACAAAAAGATAACTTAAAGAAGCCTTGTCTCTTAAATAAGTTAAACGCCGGTACGAAAGTGCTGGCGTTTTTCTTATATTATTTAACATTTATCATTACCTTTGCAGTATGAAAAGGAGTTACATTTGGCTCATCTGCCTTGTTGTCTGCATCGCATTCATTGCACTTCTCTATTTACAGGGAAGCTATGCAAAGGAAATGATCAGGATGCGCCAAGAGCAGTTCAGCGAGAACGTTTTGCGCAGTCTTGATCAGGCATCGCGCGAACTGGAGAAAGCCGAGACCTTCCGTTACTTGCAAAAGGTGCTAAACGAGCACGAGGCAGAGAATGGGAGGACGGTTCCTCCCGACAGTTTCCGCATCGCAGATTATATGCTGCCGCTCGACACTCTTTCCCCCAACTTGGGCAACATGTCGCTGGGTTCTCTCACCATGAACAGATACAACAAGGTTGCAGAAACAATCAGCAACTTGCAGAAGCATGCTCGCGAAGCTTATCTCTATGAACAGGGAGTGCTCGACGAAGTCATCATTGCTGTCCTCTATACTGCCAGCGAACAAAGGCTTCAAGACCGTCTCAACCCTGCCGTTCTGGATGGTTACCTTCGCAATTCCCTGCAAGCAAACGGCATTACGCTGCCCTTCCATTTTATCGTTTACACCAGCGACGGACGCGAAGTGTATCGATGCGAAGACTACACAGAAGAGGGCAAAGACCCAAGCTATCAGCAAACCCTCTTTCGTAGTGACCCGACAGGACAGATGGGAACCGTCGTCATCCACTTCCCCGACCAGAAGAAATTCATTCGAGGTGTAGCAAACTATGTGGCACCAGCGATGGGCTTCACCATCATTCTGCTCATCACATCGCTCATCACCATTTATCTTGTTGTCCGACAAAAGCGCATCAGCGAGATGAAGAACGACTTCATACACAACATGACGCACGAATTCAAGACACCCATCTCGACCATTTCCATCGCGGCTCAGATGCTTGCGGACAAGACTGTGAACAAGAGCGAGGCGACATACGAACGACTGGGAAATGTCATTGATGGCGAGACACGACGCCTTCGCTATCAGGTGGAGAAGGTCTTGCAGATGAGTCTCTTCGACAACAACAATATCGCCCTAAAGATGCACGAACTTGATGCCAACGAGATAACAGAGAACGTGGTCGACACCTTCTCGCTCAAAGTATCGCAAATCGGAGGCACACTCGACATGAGGCTGGAGGCCTACAATCCCTTCATCAATGCCGACGAAATGCATTTCACCAACATTATATTCAACTTGCTGGACAATGCCTTCAAGTACCGACGCGAAGATGAAGCGCTTGCCATACAGGTTCACACCTTCAACCAAGGCGAGACGCACTTCTGCATCAGTATCTCAGATAATGGAATCGGTATCCAGAAGGACAACCTGAAGCGCATCTTCGACAAGTTCTATCGCGTACATACAGGTGACCAGCACAACGTCAAGGGCTTCGGTCTTGGTCTTGCCTACGTTCAGAAGATGGTCGAACTGCATCATGGTACTATCAAGGCAAACAGCGAACCTGGCAAAGGAACCAAGTTTACAATATCCATCCCACTTTCAAAAGATTAAACAAATTATTAACTTTTAACTGATAAAACTATGGAACAGAAACTTCACATTCTGCTTTGCGAGGACGAAGAGAGCCTCGGAATGCTTGTACGAGAGTACCTCGAAGCAAAAGGTTACGACGCAGAACTCTTCCTCGATGGTGAAGCGGGATATCGCGCCTTCATGAAGAGGAAGTACGATATGTGCCTGCTCGACGTGATGATGCCTAAGATGGACGGCTTTGCTCTGGCAAAAGAGATACGACTCGTCAATACAGAAGTGCCCATCATCTTCCTGACAGCCAAGAACTTGAAGGAGGACATTCTGGAGGGCTTCAAGCTTGGAGCCGACGACTACCTCACCAAGCCCTTCTCGATGGACGAGCTTGTCTATCGCATGGAAGCTATCCTGAGACGCGTGAAGAGTAAGGAGCAGAAGAACATCACTCGCTTCCAGCTTGGAAAGTTCATTTTCGACACACAACGCCAAGTGCTCATCCTCGGTGACGAGCAAACCAAACTCACCACAAAGGAAAGCGAGTTGCTCACCATGCTCTGTGTTCACGGAAACGATGTCCTTGAGCGCGACCTCGCACTCAAGACGATCTGGATGGACGACAACTACTTCAACGCTCGAAGCATGGATGTTTACATCACCAAGCTCCGCAAGCTCCTGAAGGGCGATCCGGACATCGAAATCAACAACGTGCATGGCCGAGGCTATCGTCTCATCGTGCCGAACATGTTGAAGGACTAAGGGACGACTACAAACACGGCACGCCTGGTTGGCAATCGTCACACTAGTAAATTGCAAACATCACACTAGTAAATCGCAAACGTCACACGTGTAAATCGCAAACGTCACACGTGTTGTTGGCAATCGTCACTGCAGTCGTTAGCGACTGGGACAAACGAAACCGCCTCGAAAGATATTTCTCTCGAGGCGGTACTTAATTTTGTTTAGACGAAATAGTTTACAGAATGTAGCCGACGGTAATCATGAAGTTGTTTGCCGTAGAAACCTTCTCGTCGCAGTTTGTTCCGATGTTGGGCAAGTTGCCACCTTCGGGTGTGGTCTTCGAGGTCAACTCTGGAGAACTCTTATGACCGGCAAACTTCGTGAGATCGCGCATATAGGAAATGCCGAAGCTGTACCTCTTGTAGAAGGCATTCACGCCAAGTTGAACACCAGGCTGCAGGAGTTTGCCCACATGCAACTTCCTATCGAAAGCTTTCATGTAGGGGCTGCTCTCGCCGTATTCCTCCAAGCCTTCGCCCTTGTCTGTATTCATCAGGGATTGTGTGTAGACCTTTTTGTTATCAGTACCAGGAACAAGAGCGGCTGTGCCGTCTTCCAAGTAAGCTCTCGCTGTACGCTTTGCCATCACGTTGAAGCGGAAATAGAGACCTGCGAAAGGTGCCAAGGTGAGGTCTTCAACGCCAAAAGCGTCCTTGAACTGCTTGTTGATGCTGACAGGAATCGTAACCGTGAAGGCTTTCACCTTATAACGATAATACTCGTCATGATGCACATTCCAACGTTTATCCTTGCTCTTACCTGAGTGAACGGTGAGGTTTGCACCAAGTTCCAAGAAGAGGCCGCGTCCCTTGTCGATGCGCAAGTCACCCATCCACCCCATACTGAAACCGCTAAGGAAATAGTTGTTGTAGTCTGGAGAAACTCCAAAATTCGTGTACTTCACGCTGGTACCCATGTACCCTAACTGTACGCGGTGGAAGAATTTCACATCGCTTGGAGTAGTAGGCACAGCGACTTCCGTAGTTTCCTCTTCTACCTCGCCCAGCGTTTCATCTTCATCCTGGGCAAAAGCATTGAGACTTACACTCAGCAACAAAGCTGCAGGCAGTATTTTCATCAAATTCATAGTGTATATGTATTAGTTTTCGTTATTTCTTCATGCAAATATATTCATTATTATTATATCTTCCAAACATTTTTTGCATTAAATTAACATTACGACACAAAATTTGCCTTTTAGGCACTATTCTGCACGTTTCATCTCGATAACCTGCGAGCAATATTGGATAACTGCAGGTCGATGAGTGACGCAAATAATGGTCTGCCCAACATCACGGCTGCTAAGGTTCTTCAAGAGCTGCTGTTCGGTATGCATATCAAGGGCGCTCGTTGCCTCATCAAGCAGCAAGACAGACCCTTTTCGCAACAAAGCACGGGCAATCGCGATACGCTGTGCCTGCCCTTCGCTAAGCCCTGCTCCAAGCTCTCCGCATATAGCATCGAGTCCATCAGGACGGTCCATCACGAAACCTGCGCAAGCAGTTTCGAGAGCTTCACGCATATCCTCTTCTGTCGCATCAGGATTGCCGAGCAGAAGATTGTCGCGAATGGTACCGCTGAAAAGTGTGTTTCCTTGAGGAACATAAACCAGATTGTTGCGAGTTCGAGGCGAAACATTTATGGTTTGATTCTCATCGTACATCACAACATTACCCTCCGTCGGTTTGAGCAAAGCAAGTACCAAACGTATCAGGGTCGTCTTTCCAGCTCCCGTCTCACCCAAGATGGCCGTAGTCGAGCCTTTGGGGAAGTCGCAGGAGAACTTCGAAAGGATGAGGCGACCGCTTTCTCTGTATTGGAAGTTGACGTCGGAGAAACGCACACCAGCACCTTCGCGGAAAATGATAGGATCGGAATCGTCTTCCAGAGGCATGTCTTCAAGTTCCATGAGACGTTCGCTTGCCGTCAACGTGCTAATCATTACTGGAATGAAACGCGTCATATCACGGAACGGGCCTTGTATTTGTCCCACCAACTGGATGAAGGAAATCATCATGCCATAAGTGATGGTTCCTGCCTGAAGGCTGTTCACGCCCCAAAGGAAAGTGACGAGATAGCCAGTACCAAACCCGAAGCTAAGCAACAATGAAGAGAAACTGCTGAACACAGTACGATGACGAACATGTCCGCGAAGTACGCTTTGCGTCTGCTCCAACTTCTCAATCATTGTACCTACACGCTCCAATGTCTTGAGGATAGCACGATGCTGAATGCTCTCCTGGAGAATGCTTTGCACCTTACTGTCTGTAGCGCGGATGTCGCGAGTAATGGCACGCATCTTGCGCACATACACCTTGCTCAAGACAAGGAAGCAAGGCACAATGCATACAATCAGGCAAGCCAAACGTCCATCCATGCTGAAAAGGTAGAAGAAAGCACCTACAAGACGGAATGACACCTCAAGTAAAGAGGGAAATGTCTCTGTTATGCAAGACGTCAAGTCACGCACATCACGCCCCAATCGGTTAAGGGTATCACCACTATGGCGGTCCTCCTGACCGTTCCACTCACTTTGAAGAATGTGAGCAAACAGCCTCTGTTGCAAGATATTCTGCGAACGAACGCCAAGCAAAGCACTAACCCACTTGCGAGCAAAGCCAAGCAGAATCTTGCAAACCATAATGGCAATAAGCGCATATGCAGCCATATGCAGAGTGCCTTCAGCACGATCCGTCGCAATGTCTATTGTCCATTTTGTGGCATAGATAAAGGCAAAGTCAAGGACAACAGACATGATGCCGATAAGCGCATTAAGTGTCGCTTGCAGCCGCAGCCCTCGAGAGGAGCGCCAAAGCCAAATGGCAAGTTCGCGGATGGTTTTCGTCATACGGTATCAGTCAGTAATATTTTGGCGAGTGTCACTACCCCATAGCAGTTTACTGCGCAAAGTGTGAAGGAAGGTTGTCTCTGGTCGTTTCAAAACAAAAACTTGATAAGGAGCTTTCCGAATAGTGAGTTTCGTCGTGTCTTGGCAAGACTCACTACGTCCGTCGATAGCGACGAGGAAATTATGACTACGGCTCTCTATGGTTAGCGTTACCTCGAGACTGTCTGGCAAACTCAAAGGTCGAACTGTAAGACCATGCGGAGCAACTGGAACAAGACCGATATTCTGACTGCCAGGCAACATAACAGGACCTCCCACACTAAGTGCATAGCCCGTACTTCCTGTCGGAGTGTTGACAATTAGACCATCAGCTTGATAGGTTGTGAGGTATTCTCCATCAAGGTCCACACGTATGCTAATCATGCTACTGTTGTCGCGTTTGAGTACTGCAACCTCGTTAAGGGCAAATGGATAACCTTTCATCTGACCTTCCGAACACTCCACCTGAAGCACGTTGCACGGCTCTGTACGTAGCCGACCGGCAAGGAAGTTTTCGAATGTCTGCGTTATGTCGTCGAGCGAGAAGTCGGCAAGGAAGCCAAGACGGCCGGTATTGATTCCAAGAATAGGTGTCTGCTTCTCTCCTACCCTCATGGCTGTCGTCAGGAAAGTGCCATCGCCACCCATACTGACGGCAAGGTCAGCATCAAAAGCATCGACCGTTATAAGTTGATGCTCTGGGATGTCGGCATGCATCTCGTCTCTGAGGTATTCAAAGAAAGGAAGGTCAATGAGCGGAACGATACCCAGAGAAGACAATGCATCAAAGAGTTTCTGCACGGCTTCACACTTCTTGGGTTGGTAGGTGTTCCCAAAGATTGCACATCTTTTTGCCTTTTCCATAAAATAAATTCGCTTTAGGCTGGCAAAGTTAAGTATTTTTTCCTAACTTTGCAACACAGTAACCACTAATAAATAATTAAGGTATGATTTATGTCTTTTTAGCTACCGGTTTCGAGGATATCGAAGCTATCGCACCAGTTGATATCATTCGTCGTGCAGGATTAGAGGTACAGACGGTGTCCATTACTGGCGAACGTATTGTGAAGAGTGCTCACGATGTTGGCATCGAAGCCGACCTTTTGCTTTCCGATGTTGACTTTTCTCAGGCAAAAATGCTAGTGCTTCCTGGTGGTCTGCCTGGCTCTACCAATCTGGATGCATGCAAGCCTTTGACTGACGCCATCAAGCAACACTACGAAGCAGGCGGTGCCATTGCAGCCATTTGTGCAGCTCCGCTGGTGTTCGGCCATTTAGGATTGTTGCAAGGACAGCGTGCCACATGCTATCCAGGTGTAAACACTGAGTTGTGGGGAGCAGATTATTCCACTGCCATCGTGGAATGCGACGGCAATATCATCACAGGCAAAGGTCCTGCTGCAGCATTCGAGTTTGGCTACACAATCGTCGATTTCTTCCTCGGTGAAGGTGCTTCTCTGCCCTTGCGTCAAGGTATGATTTATCAAGAATTAGTAGAAGGATGAAGACCTTTGCAATCATCGTAGCCGGTGGCAAAGGACTTCGCATGGGTGGAGACGTTCCGAAACAGTTTCTGCCTATCGGAGGGAAACCCGTGCTGATGCATACTATCGAGGCTTTTCGTGAGGCTCTCGACAACGTGCAGATTGTGCTCGTATTGCCTGCTGAACAGCACGACTACTGGCTTCAACTCTGCAAGGACTACAACTACCATTCGCCGCAACTGATTGCTACTGGTGGGGAGACGCGTTTCCAGAGCGTCAAGAACGGTTTGGCACTTTTGCCAGAAGATGAAGAAGCTGTGGTTGGCGTGCATGATGGTGTACGTCCATTCGTTTCGAAAGAGACAATACTACGTTGCTTTAGTGCAGCTGCCGAAGGGAAAGCGGTTGTTCCAGTCGTTCCGGTTGTCGAAACATTACGCCAGATTCTTCCCGATGGCAGCAGCATCACAAGACCTCGCAACGAATACCGCCTTGTTCAGACGCCACAGACATTTCCTCTCGCCCTATTGAAGCAAGCTTACGAACAGCCCTATTCTGAAGTTTTCACAGATGATGCTTCTGTGGTTGAAGCGTTGGGCAAGGAAATCATCATGGTTGAAGGCAATCGCGAAAACATCAAGCTGACGACTCCTGCCGATCTGAAGTTTCTGCCATAGCACTAAATGATATCATGGAAGACCTGCGACAACAAGCCATCACCTACCTTCCCGGCATCGGCCCTCAGAGGGCAAAGATGCTGGAAGCCGAGTTGGGAATCAAGACTTGGCACGACTTGTTGTACAACTTCCCATACAAACACATCGACCGCAGTCGCCTTTATAAGATTCGAGAACTGACCACCGAGATGCCTTTTGTGCAGGTATTGGGCCAATTCCTCAGCTTTGAAGAAGCAGGGCAAGGGCGCAAACATCGTTTGACAGGACACTTCTGGGACGGAGAGATGTTTCTTGATGTCACATGGTTTCACGGCATCAAATACATTAAACAAAGCGTAAAGCTACGAAAGGATTACATCCTCTTCGGACGGCCAGGCGTTTATGGAGGCAGGTTGAGCGTCATTCATCCTGACCTCGACAAACCTGAGTCCATGACGCTCAGCAAAATGAGCATGCAGCCCTACTACTCCACAACGGAGCGTATGAAAAAGGCTGGCATGACATCGCGCTCGTTGGAGAACTTCACAAGTTCGCTCTTCACCAAACTCACCTGGACTTTGCCTGAGACATTACCGCAGTATCTTATTGAGCGACTGCACCTTATGCCTCTCGACAAAGCACTTCGAGCCGCACACTACCCCACCACTGCCGACGAACTGGCAGCCGCAAACATGCGACTTAAATTTGAAGAACTGTTCTTCATCCAGCTCGTCATTATGTCCTATGCCCGCAAACGTCAACAGGAACGAGTGGGACGTAGGTTCGTTCGTGTTGGTAACGCTTTCAACACATTCTTCCACAAATACCTTCCTTTCCCGCTGACCGAAGCACAGAAACGCGTCATCCGAGAGATGCATGCTGACATGAAAAGCGGACATCAGATGAACCGACTGCTGCAAGGCGACGTCGGCAGTGGCAAGACGCTTGTGGCTCTCATGGTCATGCTCATAGCCATCGACAACGGTTGTCAAGCCTGCATTATGGCCCCTACAGAGATACTTGCAGAACAACACTTGCAGACGTTCCGCAACTTCCTGAAAGACATGCCGATTCGTGTCGAGTTGCTGACGGGAAACATCAAGGGGAAACGGCGTGCAGCCATTGAAGAAGGACTGCGAGATGGCAGCATACACATCTTGATTGGTACGCATGCAGTCATCGAAGACAATGTTCAGTTCAACAATCTTGGGTTGGTAATTATCGACGAACAACATCGCTTCGGAGTTGCTCAACGAGCACGACTATGGCAAAAGAGTGAGGTCTGCCCGCATGTTCTGGTCATGACAGCAACACCCATTCCACGCACTCTTGCCATGACTGTTTATGGTGACCTCGATGTCTCAATCATCGACGAACTGCCTCCTGGCCGCAAGCCAGTCCGCACGATGCACATCTACGACAATCAGCCGGAACAACTCTATCGCGGAGTCGTCAGGGAGATAGAAGCAGGCCACCAAGTCTATTTCGTCTTTCCTTTGGTAAAAGAAAGTGAGAAACTCGACCTGAAGAATGTGCAGGACGAGTATGTCCACCTCAAAGAGGTCTTTCCTCAGTACCATATTAGCATGGTGCATGGCAAGATGAAGCCCAGCGAAAAGGATGCCGAGATGCAGAAGTTCGTATCGGGCGAAACGCAGATACTCGTCGCAACAACGGTCATCGAGGTGGGCGTGAACGTACCCAATGCTTCTGTCATGATTATACAAAATGCCGAACGCTTTGGCCTCTCGCAACTACATCAGTTGAGAGGTCGTGTCGGCAGAGGTGCAGAACAGTCGTATTGCATACTCGTATCGAACTTCAAGCTGTCGGCCGAGACACGCAAACGTCTGCAAATCATGACGGAGACAAACGACGGGTTTGAGATTGCTGAAGCCGACCTTAAGTTGCGAGGACCAGGCGACCTCGAGGGAACGCAGCAGAGTGGTATTGCCTTCAATCTCAAGCTTGCCAATCTTGGGCGGGATGGACAACTTGTTCAGTTGGCTCGCGACACAGCTTCTTTTGTCCTCGATGCCGATCCCAACCTGCAAGCAGCGGACAATTCCTTGCTTCTCAGACATCTTTTGGAACTCAGGAAAGAGCAACAGGACTGGAGTCAGATTTCGTAACAACACCCCCAAAAGAGTCCCACTCATCGCGAGCAGGACTCACTTCTTTTTATCTTATTATCTTTCGACCGTCCTTGATGCAGATGCCTTGAGTATGGAGAGTAGTTTACGACAATGAAGCAGATTCTTTTTTATCTGTCCCTTTTCCCATTAATGGAATAGGTATCGCCATTTCTTATAATATAGATATGTTTGTCGCGCATGACCTTTTGAACACCAGTTTGTGTATCCGGTTCCGCTTCGTTTATACCTACAGTATTGGGGTCACAGGGATACGGGCAATATGCATTCATTGCTTCAATAAGCTTTTCTGGAGACAGGAACCGTTTGTCAAGCCATTTGATATGGTTAAGGAGGAATTTCCTAAGTGCCTCAACATCCTCTGCCGTAGTGCGAGGCGCAGCGGAGGGACTTATTATGCAGGGATAGCTGCCCCATAGGGTGTCGTTGGTTTTTCCTGCCTCGGCAAAGACGGCATACATGTCATCCATTTCACCGCCTTCGGAGATGTAGTCTATAATAAAGGGCCGTGCCACATCCCAATAGGCATCGTATGCCATCGTGCATAGTACCGGATCTGGGAACCATTTCCTATAGTATGTAAAGTCAAGTTTGTGGACAAGGGTAAAGAATGTGGCATAGCCCTGATCTGCGCTCCAACTGCTGCCGCCGTGGTCAAAATCCCATGCAGGGCCGAAGTGCAGTTTTCCATCGTCTGGGATGTATGAATAGCGGGAGTTTGTGGGGTCACCTTGTCCCATGATTTCGTTCACGAGCCATATTCCGACCATGGACTTCATGTCCGCATACTTCGAGAAGTTCTTGCACGGATCAGCCACCTGGCAATACTCCGCTTCAAAGTCCTCCCAGAATTCTTTTACATATGAAAACATCTCACTGTTTGTGGAAAGGTATTCCGGGACGCTGACCTCGAAATGCACTTTCTGTGGTGTTGCGAACTGAGTGTTGCCGTCTTTCTTGCCTGTTGCCTCGAACAGATAACCCTTTGTGGTGTCATATTCTTTCTTCAAATCATAGTCTGAAAGGTTATATGCCTTACCCTTGAAGGGGACAATCCCGTCTGTTACCCACGAGAGATTCTGCTTCATGGTTTCTTCCAGCGATTCCAAATCCTCGTCTCCCAGTTCCTCCTCATCCCTAATGGAAGAGAACAGCGGGCTGGCAATAGCCTCAGCCTCTTTCTCCCAATCGAAGATATCAACGCTGTTTTTGTCGGCTCTGATATGCTGGCTTAGCATATAGCAGCCCTTCACTTCGCCATTGAGCACCACATCCACCCATGTCATCTCCATAGCCAATACTCCAAGCCGCTTTGCAAGTTTGCCGGCAATGTAGTTGCGCAGACAGCTTTTGTCGTTGAAGTTCGGAATCAGCACCCAATGCTTGCTTTTACCGAAGCCGAAAAGATTTGTTTTCTTGTTGAGTTTCAGCTTGTATGGTTTCTGAGGGTACAGCCATGAGGTGGTGCCGCGACCGCGAATTTCTGTGACTCCAGCGTATTGCTGGTCAAAGCTGGCGTTTCCCTGTATGAGAAGGTTTGCTGTGACATAGTTCTCTCTGGATGTTATGGGCTGGCCATTTTCTGTCGCAATATACAGAACGGGCAATTTGCTTACCCATGTGTCCTTCGAATAAACAGTGTTTCCTGCTGTGTCGTATACAGATACACGCAACCAGTGCTCGTAGTCGTCCTCAGTAATCACATAGCTTTCGATGTTTGACAAAGCCGCGCCTTCAAATGTTCCCAATGCATCTCCTCTGGTCCACTTGAATGTATAGTGCGACATGTCATTCACAGAGGAAACTTGAAGCGTATCTCTTGCAGCAGGTCGAGCATCCCCTTTCAGGACAAAATCTGGGGAGCCCTGTGCAGAGATTGAAACAAAAGCGAACAAAAGATAAATTACGATTTGCCTTTTGTTTTTCTTTATATGATTCTGTTCCGCCCGTGACATACCCCCCTACTTAGTCTTTGCCTTAATCTTTCCGTTTTCGATGTAAATGCCCTTCTGAGGCTTGCTCAAGCGCTGACCGGCAAGATTGAAAATTTTATCGTTGTGGTTTACGCTGACATTTAAACTCTTTATACCCGTTTCATCATCACGAAGGACAATCTCCCTTTTATTTAATGGAGGAACCCTTGTGCCGCCTTGATTGTATGGGTCATCCCAGTGAACAAGCAAATAAGCTCGCAAAGCCCCTATGACACAAAATTCGTCGAATCGGCAATCAGGTGTAATGTCAATGAAGTCAATATAGAAACCGTCAGGGTAATCGAACGTTTCGCTGACGTATGAGCCGATGAAAGAGATACCTGCAATGGAAACGGTGTCGCGAGACAATCC
>JAGCXU010000154.1 GCA_017961145.1 Bacteroidaceae bacterium
CCAACCGCTCCATGTTCATCGAAATATCGCTCCGCATTCTCCACTTTCTCGCTGTCAATCAAACACATATGACCAATACGGCTCTCGGCAAAACGATAGACAAGAGGTCGGCCAAGATAACGTGCCAAACCATAGTTCACCAAAGCCCCAACGATGGCTCCCAAAGTCGCAAAAACGACAACGAGGAACACGTTCAATTCGCCCGTGGTAGCGGCTTTGTAGGCTGCTGGAGGTACAACAACTTCGCTGGGAAAGGGAATAAAACTGCTCTCGATAGCCATCAAGAGGGTGATGACCCAGTAGTTCAAGTGCTCGAGGCACCATGCTATGAAGGGAATGGACTGCATTTTACAATTTTACGATATGGCAATTCGACAATTTTATGGTTTGAGATTGGAAAAGAATGTTGCGCGAACAAAGAATGATGGAAGAGGTCGGATTGAAGACAGAAAAGTTGCGACGGAAAACGCTCCTGAACCAATTCCAACGACTCTTTCGTTTTGTTAGTCCTATCACAACTCCAACTTCATCACTACAACATTTTGTGAGATCCAGAAGCCAATCCTCGCTTGGCAATTTCACATCAACAGGCAAGATGACGAGCCACTCGTAATTGGCCGCTTTGGCTCCCAATGTGAGTGCAAGTCGCTGAATATCAAGGCCTCTGGAACTTGCCGGACAGAAAGTATGGTTCAGGCACGAATGCTGAACTTCCATGTCTTCGAGCCATTCTTCGAGGTCTTTGTCGTGCATCTTATCGACCACAATCACCTCATACTCACCCCCATATCGAAGGGAAAGAAGTTGTGGCAGAAGTTGTCTGAGCTGGGTCTGTTGCTCCCCACAAGTGACAATGATGCTGATTTTTCGCATTTAATGACTGATTTCTTCTGTTGTATAGGCCTTGGGCAACTCGCGACAATTGTACTGACTCGCCATCGTCTCGCCATAAGCTCCTGCCGATCTTATGGCAAGAAGGTCGCCTCGACGAGTCTCTGGAAGTGTGAAATCCTTTGCAAACGTGTCGCTGCTTTCGCAGATTGGCCCGACGATGTCGTACGTTGAACGTTGAACATTGAACATTGAACATTCTTGTGCTCCGTTGTCCGTTGTATGTTGTCCAGCAGTTAGGTTCTGTATATGGTGCTTCGCTCCATAAAGAGCTGGTCGCATCAACTCGGTCATTCCTGCATCCACGATAACGAACTGTTTCTCTTTGGCTTGCTTAATGTAGAGACAACGCGTGATAAGCGAACCACATTGACCTACCACAGCCCTTCCAAGTTCAAAGTGAAGGCGTTGACCAGGACGGAGTTTCAAGTGCTTGGCATACGTCTCGAAGTACGACTTGAAGTCAGGTATTGGGTTCTCATCTGGGTTCTCGTAGTCGATACCCAAGCCTCCGCCAACATTGATATTGTGGACTTCCGTAATGCCTGCCGCTTCGAGTTGGTCCTGAAGCTCATTTATACGATAGCACAAAGCCTCGAAGTCGTCCATCTGCAGGATTTGGCTGCCAATATGGAAATGCAGTCCCACGAAACGAACGCTTGGCAAAGTCTGGGCAAATCGAATGACATGAAGCATATCTTCCTTGGCTATGCCGAACTTGTTCTCAGCCAAACCGGTCGTAATATTTGCGTGAGTATGGGCTCCAACATCAGGATTGATGCGGAAACTGACGTTCGCCGTCTTGTTCATCCTCGTGGCTATCTCGGCAATAACCTCAAGTTCAGGAATGCTCTCGACGTTGAAATATTGGATGCCTGCCTCGAGAGCCAACTCAATCTCCCAGTCTGCTTTACCTACCCCAGCGAAGACAATCTCGTCGGCAGGAAAGCCGTTCTCGAGACAAGTCTTTATCTCGCCACCACTCACACAATCGGCTCCAAAGCCAGCTTGCTGAATTGGTCGGAGCACTTTGGGATTAGCACATGCTTTCACGGCATAGTGAAGATGCCAACCATCGTGCTTGTCAGTCTCGCTTTTGATTGCAGAAAGCGTCTCGGCAAGCAAGTCGGTATCGTAATAATAGAAGGGCGTCTTGAGCGATTCGAAACGCTCCTTCTGGTCCTGTAACAATCTTTTTACCATCATTTTATTTGAAAAGTGTGTCGCTCAATGCTTGGAGAGTACGCTTCTTGTCTGCAGCCTTCACCACGAACGAAATGTTGTGAGGCGAACCACCATAGCTAATCATGCGAACCGGAATGTTCTTCAAAGCCTGACAAGCGATTGCCTCGAAACCGACATTGTCGCTTGCAAGGTCACCTACGACACAGATGATGCACATATCTTCCTCGACTGCAACAGTGCCATACTTCTTCAGTTCGTTCACGATATCCTCGAGATGATGGCGATTGTCAATCGTCACGCTGACGCCCACTTCACTCGTGCAAACCATATCTATGCTGGTCTTATAGGTCTCGAATATCTCGAAAACTTTGCGCAGGAAACCGTAAGCAAGAAGCATTCGGCTGCTGTTTATCTGGATGCAAATGTTTCCATCTCTAGCCGCAACTGCCTTAATGACACCACGTTGGAATTCGTTGTTGATGATAGTGCCTGGTGCATTTGGGTCCATTGTGTTTTTAAGACGAACAGGAACACGAGCGAATTTGGCTGGCTGAATGCAGGTAGGATGCAATATCTTTGCGCCAAAGTAAGCAAGTTCGGCAGCCTCTTCGAAGTACAACTGACGGACGGGTTCCGTATGTTCCACGAATCGTGGGTCGTTGTTGTGCATTCCGTCGATATCCGTCCAAATCTGAATCTCCTCGGCTTGAACGGCAGCACCCACAAGACAGGCAGTATAATCGCTACCACCACGCAGCAGATTGTCTATCTCTCCATATGCGTTTCGACAAATGAAACCTTGCGTCAGATAAATCTGAAAGTCGGGATGAGCATCGAGAACCTTCGTTATCTTATCCTTGATATAGTTCATGTCGGGCTCACCATTCTTGTCTGTACGAATGATGTCAAGTGCATTGATGAGCAACGTCTTGATGCCACATTCCTGCAGATAGTTGGCAACCATGTTCGTACTTATTATCTCGCCTTGTGCCAAAATGACCTTCTCCTCGAAACTTGTGAAGTGAACCTTTGTGAAGGAACGCAGATAATCGAATTCATCGTGCAGGAATCTTATCGTCTTCTGCTTGATTTCTTCCGTACGATAGAGTTTCTCGATGTGCCCCACATAAGTCTGTTCGAGCAGATTTATAATGGTGTTCGCCCCTTCGGGATTCTTTTTATAAAGGTAGTCGGAGATTTCCACCAAAGTGTTTGTAGTGCCAGACATAGCAGAGAGGACAACAAACTTGGTCTGTCCGTCTTCGGTAATGAGCTTTGAGACGTCTTGCATTCTCTGCGGTGACCCAACGGAAGTGCCACCAAACTTCAGTACTTTCATATCTTATTCTTTATTATCTGTTACGAGTTTTGCATCTTCACAACGATAGACGGTGCCCGGAAAGTACTCGGGCCACTGCATATTGTGGGTTGAGAGGATAATTGCGGTATGGTTCTGACGACGGATCTCGTCGAGAAGAGCCAAGATGAGTTCGCCATTCTCGGCATCTAGATTGCCTGTCGGCTCATCTGCCAAAATGACTTTTGGATTGTTCAGGATGGCTCTAGCAATGCAAATGCGCTGTTGTTCGCCACCTGAAAGTTCATAAATAAACTTGTCCTTCTTATCGGCAAGTTTAACCATCTCGAGCACTTCAACGATTCGCTTGTCCCTTTCGTCCTTCTTCTTCCAACCAATCGAACGCAGAACGAAGTCGAGATTGCGATGCACAGTTCTGTCGCGAAGCAGTTGAAAATCCTGAAAGACGATGCCAATCTGTCTTCTGAGGGCTGGCTGATGTTTGGTCTTGATGCGGTTCATATTGAAGCCAAGCACATTCGCCTTCCCGCCTTCGACGGGCAACTCGCCATAAATACTCTTCAATAACGACGACTTTCCGCTGCCCACAGGACCTGTGAGGTACACCATCTCGCCTTCTTCGACGCTGAAATTCACTTTGCCGAGAACAAGTTGGTCGTCCTGATAGATGTCGATATCTTTGTAATTCAATATCATAGCTCGTTCGTTTTAATGTTTCTTCCAACCTGGATTGTGACGTTCTATCAACTCCTTTGCCATATCTTCTATGCGAAGACCTTTGCTCGTCAGGAGCACAATCAGGTGATAAAGCATGTCGGAACCCTCGTAGATAAGGCGGTCGTTGGTGCCGTTAGTGGCTTCGATGACGAGTTCCAGAGCCTCTTCTCCCACTTTCTGAGCCATGCGGTTCAAACCGTCCTTGAAGAGCGAGGTTGTATAACTGCCTTCAGGCATTTCTTCGTGACGTTTCTCGATGAAGTCGTTGAGTTCGGACAAGAAGAGTAACGGATTGGGACGATTCTCTTCGCCCCAACAAGTGTCGGTTCCTGTATGACAGGTCGGACCGTCGGGTTTCGCTTGGACGAGCAAGGTGTCGTTGTCGCAATCGACTTTGATATCGACCAAATGCAAGTAGTTGCCACTCGTCTCGCCCTTAGTCCAAAGGCTTTTGCGGGAACGGCTAAAGAAAGTTACAAGCCCTGTTTCCTGAGTCTTTTGGAGTGCTTCCTCGTTCATATAGCCGAGCATGAGCACCACTTTCGTTGTTGCATCTTGAATGATAGCGGGAACCAAACCGCCACACTTGTCGAAGTCTATCTTCTTCATATTCTTACGTTTATGTTTTCTTTCTTAAGGTATTCCTTGAGTTCAGGAATGCTGATCTGGCCGAAGTGGAACACGCTTGCAGCAAGTGCAGCATCGGCTTTTCCTTCGGCAAAGACATCGCAAAAGTCCTCCATCTTGCCTGCACCACCACTTGCAATGACGGGAATGGTGAGTTCTGAAGCGAGTCGGGCGAGTGCTTCGCAGGCAAAACCTTGCTTCACGCCATCGTGATTCATGCTGGTAAACAGGATTTCTCCCGCTCCCCTATCGTTCACCTCCCTAGCCCATTCGAAGAGATTCCGGTCTGTAGGAATGCGTCCACCATTTAGATAACAGGTCCATCCCTGTTCGTCTTGATGAGCATCGATGGCAACCACGCAGACTTGACTGCCAAAGTGACTGACAATCTCGTCGATAAGTTCTGGCCTGCGAAGGGCTGCACTGTTGATGCTAATCTTGTCGGCTCCTGCAGAAAGCATTCGCTCAACATCTCGAAGCTCGCTGATTCCGCCGCCAACAGTGAAGGGGATATCAATCTCGGCAGCCACTTTCTGCACCATATCTGTGAAAGTCTTCCTGCCTTCATGGCTTGCGGTAATGTCGAGGAAGACCAACTCGTCTGCTCCTTGCTGACTGTAAATCTTGCCAAGTTCCACAGGATCTCCAGCCTGGCGAAGTTGCAGGAAGTTCGTGCCTTTGACGGTCTGGCCGTCTTTGACATCAAGACAAGGTATGATTCGCTTTGCTAACACCTATTTAAGTAATTCCTTTAAGTCAATATGTCCCTCGTAGAAGGCTTTTCCGAAGACGACTGCAGGGATGCCTGCCTGTTCGAGAGCCACGATATCTTCTGTCTTTCCAACACCTCCGCTGGCTATCAGATGACACTCCGGATAGCGTCGCATAATGGTTTTGTAGAGTTCGAGAGCAGGTCCTTCGAGCGTTCCGTCGCGGCTAATCTCCGTGCAGAGCACATTCTTCGAGCCTTCCTGCATGAAGCGCGCAAGGAAATCTTCGAGCTGAATGTCCGAATCTTCCTTCCAGCCGTTGATGGAAACCTTTCCGTCCCTGACATCGGCGCCAAGAATAAGATGCTCCGCACCATACCTTTCGAGCCAACCCAAATAGCGATCCGGGTCGGTGATGGCTATGCTTCCAGCCGTCACCATTGCGGCTCCTGCGTCGAAAGCCTTTTCAAGGTCGTCGTCGCTCTTCACTCCCCCACCAAAATCGACGATGAGACTGGTGTGAGTTGTGATGGCTTTAAGGGCAGAAAGGTTCACAACATGCTGACTCTTAGCACCATCCAAATCGACAACATGCAGCCTTCGCATCCCCAAATCTTCAAACTGCTGAGCCATTTCGAGCGGGTCTCCATAGACCTTCTTCGTGTCGTAATCGCCCTTGGTCAAGCGAACGCACTTGCCTTCGATGATATCTATTGCGGGAATCAACTCAATCATAGTTCCAGGAAATTATGGAGTATCTGCTGCCCCACCTTGCCGCTCTTTTCCGGATGGAATTGCGTGGCAAAGAAGTTGTCCTTCTGCATGGCCGAGCTGAAGGGATGAATGTATTCGGTTATTGCAGCCGTGTCTTTGCAAACAGGCACATAGAAGCTGTGAACGAAATAGACGAACTCACCATCTAAACCCTCAAAAAGGGTTGGTTTTGAATTCTGAATTTTATTATTTTGAATTGAGTTCCATCCCATATGAGGTATCTTGTCTTCGTGCTTGAGGGGCACAAAACGCTTGACTTCCGCATCGAAAATGCCGAGACAATCCACATCGCCTTCTTCCGAATGACGACACATCAGTTGTTGCCCAATGCAAATGCCCAGAACTGGCTGGGTCAAGGAGGGAATGATCTCGTCGAGTCCACGCTGCCGAAGGTAGTGCATCGCATTGCTGGCCTCACCCTGACCTGGGAAAATGACCTTGTCTGCACGACGAAGTTCCTCGGCAGAATCGGTCAGGAGAGGTTCCACACCCATTCGCTTCAAAGCATGAATGACGGAAAAGATGTTCCCAGCATTGTATTTTACTACGGCAACCTTCATAATACGTATATGCGTGCGTTCGCGCTTTCAGCGTGCAAAGGTACAACAATTATTCGACACTACAAAATCCGCGCTAAGAAAAGTGTGTCGAAGAACTGCTCACACCCTAGTGAAGTATTCAAACTTCAAGTGTGTCGTTTGCAATCGTAACGTTTTACGTTGGCCATCATAACGTGTTACGTTTCGACTTTTCACGTGCCAGATGCAAAGTCATTCACATGTTAATACTAAAAATGGGAGTCAAGAAAACTTGACCCCCATTAATATCTAGAAGGATTGACTTATCGGATGAACAGCAGTTCGCGGTATTTCGGCAAAGGCCAGAGACTGTCGTCGACGATGAGTTCGAGTTTGTCGATTTGATAGCGGATCTTGTCGAACATCGGTGCGATGGTGTCGTGATAGGCGATGGCTTTCTGGTGCTCGTCGCTTATCTTGTTGGCAACCTTGCGAGCCTCGACGAGTTCCTCTACCAGCGTTTCGATGGTGGCGGTGCGTTCGGCTATCTCTTCGATGAGCTTCATGTTGCGGGCGTTGAGCTTGTCGGCTTTCTCCTTTGGGAAGATGGCAGACATGCGCTCGACATTGCGCAGGAGCTGGCTCTGATAGCTGGTGGCGACGGGAATGATGTGGTTCATGGAGAGGTCGCCCAGCACTCGGGCTTCTATCTGTATCTTCTTCGTGTAGGTTTCCCACTTCACTTCGTTGCGGGCCTCCAGTTCCTTCTTCGTCATTACGCCGAGGCTCTCGAACATCTGGATGCTTTCCTTGTCAAGATAACGCTCGAAGATGACGGGGCAGGAGGTCTCTGTGTCGAGGCCACGCTTAGCTGCCTCTGCTTTCCATTCGTCGCTGTAGCCGTTGCCGTCGAAGCGGATGGGCTTACAAGCCTTGATATCCTCGCGAAGGATGTCGATAATGGCGTGGTACTTCGACGAATGGCCAGAGCCTTCTGAATACTCTGATTTCTTGGAGTACTCAGAAATCTTTGCATCGACGCGCTGCTTGAACGATGCGAGGGCCTCTGCTACTGCGCTGTTGAGCGTAATCATCGCGCTGGCACAGTTGGCTTCGCTGCCCACGGCGCGGAACTCGAAGCGGTTGCCGGTGAAGGCGAACGGGCTGGTGCGGTTGCGGTCGGTGTTGTCGATGAGCAGTTCGGGAATCTCGGGGATGTCCATCTTCATGCCCTGCTTACCGTTCATGGCGAAGATGTCGGTCTTGTCGGCCTTCTCGATGTGGTCGAGCAGTTCGGTAAGCTGCTTGCCGAGGAACGAGCTGATGATGGCTGGCGGCGCTTCGTTTGCACCGAGACGGTGGGCGTTGGTCGCGCTCATGATGCTGGCCTTCAGCAAGCCGTTGTGCTTATAGACACCCATCAGCGTCTCAACGATGAACGTGGCGAAGCGCAGGTTCTGTTCCGCCGTCTTGCCCGGAGCATGGAGCAGCACGCCGGTATCGGTCGAGAGGCTCCAGTTGTTGTGCTTGCCCGAGCCGTTGATGCCAGC
Source organism: Bacteroidaceae bacterium (assembly GCA_017961145.1). Taxonomy (GTDB): domain Bacteria; phylum Bacteroidota; class Bacteroidia; order Bacteroidales; family Bacteroidaceae; genus Physcousia. The sequence continues at coordinate 8,291 of JAGCXU010000154.1, forward strand.
GAAGGGCTTTTCGTGCAGGAGGGCGCGGAAGCCGTGCTTGCGTGCCACACGCTTCATCAGCGACATGAGCAGCATGTTGTGGTCAACGGCGAGGTTCGTGTCCTCGAAGATGGGAGCCACCTCGAACTGGTTCGGCGCTACCTCGTTGTGACGTGTCTTGCACGGGATGCCGAGCATCAGGGCCTGTATCTCAAGGTCGCGCATAAAGGCGGCGACGCGCTCGGGAATGCTTCCGAAGTAGTGGTCGTCCATCTGCTGGTTCTTGGCAGAGTCGTGTCCCATGAGGGTTCGGCCAGTCAACAGCAAATCTGGACGAGCGGCATAGAGTCCTTCATCTACGAGGAAGTACTCCTGCTCCCAACCGAGATTGCTCGTCACCTTCTTGACAGCCGGGTCGAAGTAGTGGCAAACCTCAGTTGCAGCCACGTTGACGGCCTTCAAAGCACGCAAGAGCGGAGCCTTGTAGTCGAGCGACTCGCCGCTATACGAAATGAATACTGTGGGGATGATGAGTGTGTCGTCGATGATGAAGACAGGGCTTGTGGGGTCCCATGCCGAGTAGCCGCGAGCCTCGAAGGTGCTGCGGATGCCGCCGCTGGGGAACGAAGAGGCGTCGGGCTCCTGCTGAACGAGCAACTTGCCGCTGAACTCCTCAATCATGCCGCCCTTGCCGTCGTGCTCGATGAACGAGTCGTGCTTCTCGGCCGTGCCTTCTGTGAGAGGCTGGAACCAGTGCGTGTAGTGCGTCACGCCGTTCTCCTTCGCCCACTGCATCATGCCGGCAGCCACGGCGTCGGCCACCTTGCGGTCGAGCCTCGAGCCGTTCTCGATGACATCCACCATCTTATCATAAACGTCCTTCGGCAGGTACTTGTACATCTTCTCGCGATTGAAGACGTGCTTGCCAAAGTACTCGCTGGGTCTCTCACTCGGTGCTTTTACGTCAAGAGGCTTCTTCTTGAATGCCTCGCCGACAACCTGAAATCTCAAATCGTTTGCCATAATCGTGTGTTGTTAAAGGGTGAATGATTATTATTTACTTAAGTATTCGTTAACTCTTTTAGCCGTCTGCAAACCAGAGGCAATGGCTCTCACCACGAGCGAAGCGCCACTTGCAGCATCGCCGCAAACGAAGACGTTGTCGGGATATTGCGGATGTTCTGGTTTGAGGAAACCCATAGCAAGCAGACAAAGCTCGGCCTTGATGATGAACGGCTCGCCTTTCTCGACCATGATAGGACGTCCGCCCTCTGGATTGGGCTTCCAGTCTATCTCCTGCACCTTGACGCCTGTCAGCTTGCCATTCTCTCCGAGGAACTCAAGGGTGTTGATGTTCCAGCGACGCGTGCAACCCTCTTCGTGGCTGCTGGTTGTCTTGAGGATGATGGACCAGTTGGGCCAGGGCGTGGCAGGATTGTGTCCGACAGGCGGCTTGGGCATTATCTCAATCTGCGTCACACTCTTGCAACCCTGCCGATGAGCTGTGCCGATGCAATCGCTTCCCGTATCGCCGCCACCAATGACGAGGACATCCTTGCCCTTTGCTGTGATGCGCTCTTCTTTGCAGAACTCCATGCCTGCAAGGACACGGTTCTGCTGAGAGAGCAGTTCGAGGGCAAGATGCACGCCTTTCAGTTCGCGGCCGGGAACTTTCAAGTCTCTTGCGACTGGTGTGCCGGTAGCGAGGATGATGGCGGAGAATTGTTGTTGCGATAACATCGCAACAGACGTAACGGCTTCGCCATAGCGGAAGGTTATGCCTTCCTGTTCCATTACACTGATGCGACGGTCAATGATTTTCTTGTTGAGCTTGAAGTTCGGGATGCCATAGCGAAGAAGACCTCCTGCAGCTTCGTTCTTCTCGAAGACAGTTACCTCGTAACCCATATAGTTGAGGGCATTGGCAGCGGCAAGTCCGGCAGGGCCACTTCCCACGACAGCCACGCGAAGTCCGTTACGCTGTGGTTGCTCGATGGTGACATACCCTTCCATGAAGGCCCGTTCGGCAATGGCGGCTTCGTTCTCGCGATTGGTGACAGCCTCGCCCATCGTATGGTAGAGCACACAAGCCTTCTCGCAAAGAGCCGGACAGATGCGTCCCGTGAACTCTGGGAAAGGATTGGTCTTCTTCAGTAACTTGTATGCTGTTTCCCACTCGCCACGATAGAGCGCGTCGTTCCATTCAGGGTCTTTGTTGCCAAGCGGGCAGGCCCAATGGCAGAAAGGCACACCGCAGTCCATGCAGCGACTGGCCTGCTCCTGTCGGTCGCGCGTGTTGAGCGTCTGTTCCACCTCGCCAAAATCATGTATGCGGTCGTGAATCGGTCTGTATCCTGCCTCCTTGCGAGGCACTATCAAAAAAGCTTTAGGATTACCCATCTTATTCAGTTGTTTGGTTGTTTTGTTGTGTCGTCGTTTTGAGATATTAGTGTTGTTGTCAAACTACACGTGTGATGTTTGCAATTATCACGTGTGAACTTTGGCATTTTCACGTGTTATGTTTGCCAACTTCACGTGTGTCATTTTCAGCTTCTCCATTTAATAGTCTCTCTGAACCTCTGCAATCTTCTGTGAAAGCTTTGCCATCTGCTCTTCCTGAAGTACGCGCTTGTACTCGATAGGTACTACCTGGATGAAGTCCTCTACATAGCGCTGCCAGTCATCGAGCATCCGTCCTGCAAGGGCAGAACCTGTGTGGAGATAATGCTGACGGATGAGTTCGAGCAGTTCCTTGCGCGAAACTGTATCCTCCACGAGGTTTATCTCCACCATATCCATGTTGCAGAAATAGTCGAACGTGTGGTCAGGGTCATAGACGTAAGCCACGCCGCCGCTCATGCCAGCTGCGAAGTTGCGTCCTGTCTTGCCAAGAACCACGACGCGTCCGCCAGTCATATACTCGCAGCAATGGTCGCCTGCGCCTTCGATGACCGCAATGGCTCCGCTGTTACGCACGCCGAAGCGCTCGCCGACACGACCGTTGACATACAGCTCGCCGCTCGTAGCCCCATAAAGTCCTGTGTTGCCAGCGATGATATTGTCTTCAGCATGGAACTCCGTATTACTCCTTGCAGGAGGCAGGATGCTGATGCGTCCTCCGCTCAGACCTTTGCCAAAGTAATCGTTAGCCTCGCCCTCAAGCCTCAGACTCAGTCCTTTCACGGCAAATGCGCCAAACGATTGTCCTGCAGACCCCTTGAACTTGATGTTGATAGTGCCGTCAGGCAGCCCTGCCTCACCATATTTCTTGGCAATAAAACCAGAAAGCATCGTGCCTACAGCGCGATCAGTATTCTTGATGGCGTAGTCGAGAGTTATTTCTTCCTGCTTGTTAATACTCTTCTGCGCCTCCTTTATTATCTCCTCGTCTTTGACGTCACAGACCTTTGTAAACTCGCTTCTGTCCCAACAAAGAGATTTGTCTGTTTCGAACTTGTAGAGCAGACGACTGAAGTCGATGGTCTTCTGCTTATCAGTTGCGTTGTTGGTATTCACCTCTAACAACTCTGTATGGCCGATGATGTCCTTCAATTTGTGCACACCCATCTCGCTGAGGTATTCGCGAACCTGTTGAGCGAGGAAAGTAAAGAAGTTGACCACATACTCGGCACGCCCCATAAAACGGGCACGAAGGCGTTCATCTTGCGTAGCCACACCTACAGGACAGGTATTGGTATTGCATTTGCGCATCATCACACAACCTAAGACAATGAGCGGCAGAGTACCGAATGAGAACTCGTCAGCACCAAGCATTGCCATAATAATCACATCCTTAGCTGTCTTCAACTGACCGTCTGTCTGCAAGCGTACCTGATTACGAAGTCCGTTCTTTACAAGCGTCTGCTGTGTCTCAGCAAGTCCAATCTCAGGACTGATGCCTGCGAAACGCATACTGCTTGCAGGGCTTGCACCCGTACCACCTTCAGCACCACTAATAACAATGAGGTCGGCCTTTGCCTTTGCCACACCTGCGGCAATCGTTCCAACGCCGCTCTCTGCAACAAGCTTCACGCTCACAGCAGCTGTCGGATTGATGTTCTTTAAATCGAAGATGAGTTGCGCAAGGTCTTCGATGCTGTAAATATCATGATGAGGTGGTGGACTTATCAAGCTGATGCCTGGGATGGCGTTACGTGTCTTGGCGATAATCTCGTTCACCTTAAAGCCAGGCAACTGTCCGCCCTCGCCAGGCTTTGCACCTTGAGCCACTTTAATCTGAATCTCCTCAGCATTCACAAGATATTCTGCCGTCACGCCAAAACGTCCGCTTGCAATCTGCTTGGTCTTGCTGGAAAGCGAAACACCATCCACTTCCGAATGATAGCGGGCATTGTCCTCTCCACCCTCGCCAGTATTGCTTCGCGTGCCAAGTTTATTCATCGCCAAAGCCAAAGCCTCATGAGCCTCGATGCTCAAAGCACCAAACGACATAGCTCCCGTCACGAAGTGTCTGACGATGCTTTCTACAGGCTCCACCTCTTCGATAGGTGTCGGCTTGGCTGCCTTCTTGAAGCCGAAGAAGTCACGGATGAAGATAGGGTTCTCCTTCTCATCAACCATTGCTGACCATTCTTTGAATTTCTTGTAAGAACCAAGCCTGGTAGCAATCTGCAGGTTAGCAATCGTATCAGGATTCCAGGCATGAAGGATGCCATCCTTTCGCCAAGAGAACTGACCGTTGTTTTTTAATGAAGGATGAAGAGTAGAAGATGAGGAATTTGAAAGCGCTATACCTTCTTCGTGCAGTCTTATTGAATCCCTTGCAATCTCCTTCAGGCCAATGCCCCCAATGGTGCTCACCTCTGTTCCAAAGTACTTTCTGAGCAGATTCTCGCCAAGTCCAATGCTCTCAAATATCTTGGCGCCTCGATACGAGCGGATGGTCGATATGCCCATCTTGCTCATAATCTTCTTCAAGCCTTTATCGACAGCCTTGATATAGTTGGCTTCAGCGGTAGCATATTCCTCCTGAATCTTTCCTCTTTTCACAAGGTCATCCAAGACAGCGAAGGTCATGTAAGGGCAAATGGCACTCGCTCCATAACCCAATAACAAGGCTGCATGCATCACCTCACGAATCTCACCACTCTCCACGATAAGAGCCGTTTGCACACGCTTGCCGACATTTATCAGATAATGATGAACAGCAGATACAGCCAGTAAACTCGGGATTGCCGCATGTTGTTCATCAATGTCGCGGTCAGAGAGAATGATGTAGTTTACGCCCTCATCAACGCTTGCTTCAGCCTGATGGCAGAGGTTGTCAAGTGCCTGACGCAAGCCTTCCTCGCCTTTTTCCACATCGAAAAGTATTGCCAATTTCTGCGTCTTGAAACCTTTATACCTTATATTACACAATATATCGAGCTGCGTGTTGGTCAGCACTGGTTGCGGCAAGCGCACCATCTTGCAGTTCGAGGCGTCAGGCGTCAGGATGTTCGTGCCGACTGCTCCGATGTACTCTGTCAACGACATTACGAGTTCCTCGCGAATGGGGTCGATGGCAGGGTTCGTTACTTGGGCGAACTGCTGACGAAAGTAGTTGAAGAGAATCTGTGGACGGTCGCTGATGACTGCCAATGGAGTGTCATTGCCCATCGCTGCCACAGGCTCCTGTCCTGCAGTTGCCATCGGAACAATGGTCTTGTCGATGTCTTCCTGACCGAAGCCGAAGGTAATGAGTTTGCGGTTTAAATCGCTCACGCCGTTTTCCACATGGCGACCGCTTTTCAGCTTTTCTAACTGAATGCGATTCGTAGATAGCCATTCGCGATAGGGATGCGCCTTTGCCAACTGCTCCTTTATCTCGCCGTCATAGTAAATTTTGCCTTCCTGCGTGTCGATAAGCAGTATCTTTCCTGGCTGCAAGCGTCCTTTGCTGACGACATCGCTTGGTTCGAAGTCCATCACACCGACTTCCGACGCCACGACCATCATGCCTTGCTTTGTGATGGTGTAACGACTGGGGCGAAGGCCGTTTCTGTCAAGCATACCGCCTGCAAAACGACCGTCTGAAAAGAGCAAAGCTGCAGGACCATCCCACGGCTCCATTAATATGGAATGATATTCATAGAATGCTTTCAGGTCCTCAGAAATAGGATTCTTATCGTTGAAGCTCTCTGGCACAAGTATTGCCATTGCTTGTGGCAACGAGAGGCCGCTCATCGTCAAGAACTCAAAGACATTGTCGAGGCTTGCCGAGTCGCTCATTCCTTCCTGAACGATAGGCCGCAAGTCTTTGATGTTGCCCAACGCTTCGCTGTTGAGCACACTTTCGCGCGCTTTCATCCAACCGCGGTTGCCGCGAATGGTGTTTATCTCGCCATTATGAGCCAACAGGCGGAAGGGCTGAGCCAGCTTCCACTTTGGAAAAGTATTGGTAGAAAAACGAGAATGTACGAGAGCAAGTCCGCTTGTAAAGTACGGACTCGAAAGGTCGGGGAAGTAGCGTCGCAGTTGTCCGCTAGTTAGCATTCCCTTGTAAATGATGTTTTTGCTTGATAATGAGCAAATGTAGAAATCTTCATTGTTTATGCGGTTTTCTATGCGTTTCCTTATTTTATATAATGTGCAGTCGATTCTCGGAGTTTGTTCTTCTGTCGCTCCTGTCACGAAGATTTGTTTAATGTCAGGCTCAACCTCTCTTGCTCCCACGCCCAAGACTTCGGGACACGTCGGCACAGCCCTGACATGCATCAGCTCCAGTCCTTCGCGTTCTATCTCCTCTATCATAATGCTCAGAATCATCTGCTGAGTGTTTTCGTCTTTTGGAAGGAACACCAAGCCTGTACCATACTTGCCTTTTTCTGGTACAGGGATACCTTGCAACAGAATAAACTCATGTGGAATCTGAACCATGATGCCAGCGCCATCGCCCGTCTTGTCGCGTGTTTCAGCACCTCGATGCTCCATGTTTTCTAATACCTTCAGCGCGTTATCGACAAGTTCATGGCTCTTGCCGCCATGAATGTTCACCACCATGCCAACGCCACAGGAATCGTGTTCGTATGCTTCTTGATATAAATTCTTATTCATTTATTTTACAATTTACTATTTATTCGATGAATCGCCTTTTCCGTGTTCTCTCTTGTTCCAAAAGCTGTAAGTCGCACAAAGTTTTCTCCCTGAGAACCGAAGCCTACGCCCGGTGTGCAGACGACATGGGCAGACTGAAGCATCCAATCAAAGAATTCCCAAGACGACATACCATTGGGCGTGCCGAGCCAGAGATAAGGAGCATCAATGCCACCATACACCTTAAAACCTATATTTGTTAACGACTCTCGCATCAAGCGGGCATTCCTCATATAGTAGGCAATCGTTGCCTTTATCTGAGTTTTGCCTTCAGGTGTATAGATGGCCTCGGCAGCCCTTTGAGCGAGGTAGCTTGTACCATTGAACTTTGTCGATTGACGGCGATTCCAAAGTCTGTTTAGTGGTACTCTCAATGCTTTTGGCACCACAGTATATCCACATCGGATGCCTGTAAAACCTGCCGTTTTGGAATATGAATGGAACTCCACAGTACACTGTTTGGCACCAGGAATCTCATAAATGCTGTGTGGGACATCTTTGCTTTGGATATAAGCCTCATAAGCAGCATCATAGAAGATGAGAGCATTCTCACGATTGGCATAATCTACCCAATTCCTCAATTGTTCTTTTGTGAGGGTTGTACCCGTTGGATTATTGGGATAACAGAGGTAAACGACATCTACATGCTCGCTTGGCAACTCAGGCACGAAGTCGTTCTCTTGCGTACAAGGAAGTTTAACAATTTCTCTTCCTGCCATAATGTTTGCGTCGAGATAAACAGGATAGACAGGATCGGTAAGGGCAATGCGCACATCCTGACTGAGTAATTCCTGGAAATTGCCCGTATCGCTCTTAGCTCCATCGCTGACAAACACTTCGTCTGCCTCAATGTCGATGCCGCGACTGCGGAAGTCATGCTCTACGATGGCTTCACGCAAGAAATCGTAACCGCGCTCGGGACCATAGCCTCTGAATGTGGAAGCTATAGCCATCTCATCTGTTGCCTTGTGCAGGGCTTCGATGACTGCCGGAGCAAGCGGCTGCGTCACATCGCCGATGCCAAGGCTGATGACGTCTGCCTTCGGGTTCTCTGCCTTAAAAGTCTGCACCCTCTTGGCAATGTCGGCAAAGAGATAAGACTCGGATAGCTTCAGATAATTATCGTTAATCATACTTCGTTATGTCGTTATTACGTTATTACGAGGTTTCTATCTCCCCTTCGAACACGAACTCTGCCGGGCCAGTAAGATAAACGTGATTATCTTGCTCACGCCATTCCACTTCGAGCGTGCCACCGTCCATGATGATGCGGCTCGTCCTGCCGGCTCGTCCTGTCTTCGATGCAGCTACAGCCACGGCGCAAGCTCCTGTTCCACAAGCCATCGTGATACCACTTCCGCGCTCCCAAACGCGCACCCGAATGCCGTCAGGACGCATTTCGGCAAATTCGATGTTAGCGCGTTCGGGAAACGCAGCGTGGTGTTCCAACTCCTTGCCTTTGGCTTCAATGGCATCCACATCGTCCGTGAAGACGACGAAGTGCGGGTTGCCCATCGAAACAAAGAGGCCATCTTGGAGCATATCCTTTGTTGGATTGAATTGCTTTTCATTCTCGAATAGCGGCTCACCCATATCCACAGTTGTAGTCTCAACGATATTTGTCGAAGTGAGTTTCAGCATCAGCACCTTAATGCCAGAGAGCGTAAGAAGCCTGATTTCCGTCTTTGCGGTCAGTCCTTTCTCATAAAGATACTTCCCGATGCAGCGACAAGCGTTGCCGCACATCATTGCCTCTGAGCCGTCGGCATTGAAGATGCGCATCGTGAAGTCCGCCTCAGGAATGGGGCTTTGGCCAATCAGGACGAGTCCGTCAGAGCCGATGCCTTTATGTCTGTCACTCCAAAGACGTGCCAACTCCGACGGCTCATCTATATTATATAATAATGTATTAATGTAGATGTAGTCGTTGCCTGCTCCGTGCATCTTTGTGAAGCGTATCGTTTGTTTCATTGTGCTCTGCATTTTGCGCTTTCGCTGTCACTTTGTTCGTTTCTGCTGCAAAGGTATGTCAATTTGTTCAAACTTGCCTTGTCTTTGCATCAAAAACACACAACAGCGTCGTTAATTATTGACATATATCAATAGTTACACGTGTTTCGGTTTCTTTTTGCACATTTTATTGCAATTATTCTAACGCTTTGTCTTACCTTTGCACCCGAAACATTGCAATGTGACACATAGGACGCTCATTTATTAACAGCTTAAGGTATGAAGAAGATTGAAGCAATCATCAGGAAGACCAAGTTCGAGGAAGTCAAGGAAGCCTTACTTTCCTCGGACATTGATTGGTTTGAGTATCACGACGTACATGGCATCGGTCAAAGTCGACAAGAACGCATCTATCGTGGCGTTCAGTATTCAACGGATGTCATAGAGCGCGTGGCATTGACTATCGTTTGTCGCGACCAGTTTGTGGAACCTACAGTAAAAGTCATCATAGATACGGCTCACACAGGCGAGGTCGGTGACGGCCGCATCTTTGTCAGCGAAGTGATTGACACATGGAGCATCCGAACGGGCGAACATGGCGACACGGTGCTGAGAGACAAGAAATGAGAGACCCCCTCTAACTCCCCCTTTATGGGGAGAACTAGTAAATGGTAAATAGTAGAATTGTTAATAGTAAATAATTATGGTGAACGATATTGCACTTTCATTAGATACTGTATGGATGTTATTGGCGGCTATGCTTGTGTTCTTCATGCAACCAGGCTTTGCGCTGTGCGAGGCAGGCTTTACACGAAGCAAAAACACAGCCAACATCCTGTTCAAGAACTTTGTGGATTTCATGTTCGGCTCTTTGCTGTTCTGGTTCGTGGGCTTCGGCTTCATGTTCGGCTCAGACGGCGCCGGCTTTATCGGGATGCCCAACTGGGGCGACCTCTCTTTCTATAAGGGCGACCTGCCAGTCGAGGGTTTCCTTATCTTCGAGACTGTGTTCTGCGCCACAAGTGCCACGATAGTCAGCGGCGCGATGGCAGAGCGAACGAAGTTCTCGATGTACGTCATCTACAGCGCTATCATATCATTATTGATATATCCTATCGAAGGACACTGGACCTGGGGCGGCGGCTGGCTCTGCAACGATGCGGCCGACAGCTTCATGATGCAGACCTTTGGCGACGTCTTCCACGACTTCGCAGGCTCTGCTATAGTGCATAGCGTGGGCGGAGTGTTGGCTTTGATAGGAGCGATGGCTCTGGGAGCACGCCGAGGCAAGTACGCAAAAGACGGCAGCAGCCGTGC
>JAGCXU010000155.1 GCA_017961145.1 Bacteroidaceae bacterium
GAGAATTAACCTTAAAAATCTAACCAAACTGCCCAAGCCCCTGCTTGCAGTTCCCTCCCACTCGGGGGAGGGTTAGGGAGAGGGGTCGTACATTATGATAAATTATTCAATCGCAATCATGTCGTGCAAGCCAGGCACGAAGAAGACCGAACAAACCTACGCCACCAAAGCCTACGGCGCAGCACAAGTTCACGAAGTCCTCGACCTGGACGACTTCTGCCGTCACATCGCCGACCACAACTCGCCCTTCTCGAAGGGTACCGTGAAGGGCATTCTGACCGACGCAGTCGCTTGTCTCAGGGAACAGCTGCTTGCCGGCAACAAAGCCTCTTTATGCCGCCAGAGGGTGAGATTGACGGCAGCGTCCTGATGCTTTTCGCTCAAATTCTCGTTATGCTGGCAGCATTTTTGGAGTGAAAATATACATCAAGGATTTGATACGGAATGAAAAAGAAAGTAACAAAAGTAATAAACGATCCTGACACACAAAGAAAGCCCCATATTTTCGTGCGTGGAGCTTCTTTTTCGCTTTGCAATAAACCTTCGGGCGTAAAAATGGTCTAATAAATTATAAAAGACAACAGACAACAGACTATAGACAACAGATATGCTTAGATTTTATTCTTTCCTGATCTCCTATTTTCTTATTGTCACATTCTCTCTGGCTGAGGGCGTGACGCAGTTTGTTAATCCTTTCGTGGGCACTACGACGCTTTGGACGCCCGAGGAACTGGGCTTCGTTCCCAAGCCAGGCGAAAGGCAATGGGGCGCAGAAGCTTTCCCCGGTGCTGCTCTGCCGAATGCGATGGTACAACTGACACCCGTTACAGCCTATCGCTCGGGATCGGGCTATCAGTACGAAGACAGCCTGATTTACGGCTTCGCACACACGAGCAAAGGACACTGGAATCTGCTTCATTTGCCCATTCTGCCAGTCACGGACGAGGGAGCACCCACGCCTCGAAGCTATGCTTCTCCATATCATCATGATAAGGAGGAGGCCCATCCTGGATACTATCGTGTCTTCCTCGATAGGTATAATGTGAATGTGGAACTGACCACGACACTGCGTTGCGGCTATCATCGCTACACTTTCCGCAAGGGCGATAACCGCGGCGTGCTCATCGACATTGCCCGCTCCAATAACAATCCGCGCAGATGGGAACTCAGACGCGCCCAAGAGGATAATGCCATCGAAGGCTTTCAAGACGGCGAAGGACGCATCTACTTCTATGCCGAACTGTCAGAAGATATTGAAAGCGTGACGGAAGAGGGCAGACCCAGTAGGGAAGAAGGAGGATGGACAAGGAATGACGGCAGGGGCAGGAACTTCGCCCGTCCCATAGGAATGATAAAACTCAAGAATCCGAAGGGCTCGAAACCTCTCGAACTCAAGATAGGTTTCTCGTTTGTCAGCATAGAAAACGCCAAGGAGAACTTGGAGGCAGAGCTGGCAGGCAAAAGTTTCGAGCAAGTACGAAAGGATGCTGACAAGATTTGGGAAAACATCTTGGCACACATCCAAGTGGAAGGTGGCACAGAAGCCGACAAGAAGATGCTCTATTCGACTTTCTACAAGACATTCCTCTTCCCGCACCTCCGTACGGACGTGAATGGCGAAAGTGCCGTCGAGGGCTCAGCGGGCCAGAAGCTCGGTTTCAACTACTACACCAATCCCTCGTTCTGGGACACTTACCGCAACAAACTTATTCTCCTGGGCATGGTAACACCCGATGTGGCCCGAGACATCATTCGCAGTTGCATCGTTAGGGGTGAGGCTCGAGGCGGATACATGCCTACTTTCTTCCATGGCGACCACGCCAGCACTTTCGTGGCAGGCTCCTGGCTCAGAGGCATTCGCGATTTCGATTTGAGCCGAGCCTATGCCCTCATGCTAAAGAGCGCTACCGTGCCCGGAAGAGGCGGACGTCCTTACCTCGACGAATACCTGGAACGCGGCTGGATTTCGGAAAAAGATACCGTGAATGTCCCAACTGGAGACGAATATAAAGGCGCTGTCACGAAGACGGTAGAGTTCGCCTACGACGACTATGCAACGGCTCTCGTAGCTCGCGAACTTGGGGATAGAGAGAACGAGCAGTTGCTCCTCAAACATTCTCAGAACTACAGGACGCTCTTCGACCCCTCGACGGGCTTTTGGCGCGGCAAAGTCTTGCGCGAAGGAAAAGGCGTTTGGATTGAGGATTTCCGTCCGAACTACCCCTATTATCAGTATCAATATCGCGAGGCAGATGCTTGGAACTCACTCTTTTTTGCTCCTCACGACCCCATGGGAATGGTGGCGCTCTACCCATCAAAGAAAGCTGTGGAGCAGAAACTTGACTCGCTCTTCACGACACCTAACGGAGGCTTCCCTGCCTTCAACTGCACAGGCTATCTTGGTCTTTACTGCCATGGTAACCAACCTGGACACAGCATACCCTTTACCTATTATTTCATCGACAAACAAGAGAAGGCTCAACATGTACTCAACACATTGATGCACAAGTATTACGGAATGGGCAAGGAAGGACTCGCCTATGCAGGAATGGACGATGCAGGCGAGATGTCGAGTTGGTATGTGCTCAACGCAATAGGCATCTACACCTATTCGCCGGCAGATCCCGAATATATCGTAACGGTTCCGCTCTTCGACAAAGTGCACTTTACCCTTGGAAATGGACAGACTTTCGACATCGTCAAAGAGGGTAGAGGCGAGAAGATAAAGAGCATAACCATCGGTGGAACCCCACTGAAAGGCTGGTTCGTTAAGCATGAAGACCTTGCCCAAGGCAAGGAACTGCGCATCTCGACAGAATAACGCTAAAGCGCTTCTTTAGTTTCCTTTGGCAAGAACCTGTTTAGCATCAGGCAACCAACCAGCGCGCTCGCAATCGTACCGCAAAGGATGCCAAGCTTTGCATCGTTCAGCAGGTCGGCATGTTCGGCAGAAGGATAGCTCAAAGCAGCCATAAACATGCTTACCGTAAAGCCGATTCCACAAAGCATACAAATGCTGGCGAACGACTTCCAATTGGCATTCTCGGGCATTTGCATGAGTCCCAACTTGATGCCAATCCACGAGAAACTCAGCACGCCGCAGAACTTGCCGATAAGCAATCCCAAGAATACGGCCAAACCCACACCCGAGAAGAGGCTCATCAGACTCATTCCTGCAAGGTTCACACCTGCATTTGCAAAAGCAAAGAGCGGGATAATCTGATAGTTGACAGGCATCTTCAACACGTCTTCCATGTCTTGAAGCGGACTGACAAGATGGTCGGAAGCAGACTCGACACTCTTCAACAAAGCAATTTCCTCGTCGCTCAACACAACAGGTTTGTTGCGGTCGGCTCGAGTAACGACGGTTGAAGGGAAGTGGTCGAGCTGATGACGGATGCGCTCGATATAGAACTTCGTGCCTCTCGGAATATTAGCAGGAATGCAGAAAGCAAGCACAACACCAGCAATAGTGGCATGAACGCCACTTCCAAGCATGAAGTACCAAAGAATAAGGCCCGTGTTCAGATAAAAAGCCTTTGTCCGAATGCCTCGCCAATTACCGATGCAAAGCACGACAACAGTTATTGCAGAAGCCAGCAAATACCATAAGTTGAGTCCTTCGGTATAGCGTATAGCTATAACGATGATACCACCCAAATCGTCTGCAACGGCAAGAGCTGCAAGAAATATCTTCAAGCCTATCGGACAACGTTTGCTGAAAATGCTCAAACATCCCAAAGAAAAGGCTATATCCGTTGCCATAGGAATCGCCATTCCTCGCTCCATAACGGGGTCGTTAGGACAAACGAAGAAGAAGACTACTACGGGGATAATCATGCCACCACACGCTCCAATAACCGGAGCAAGGGCTTTCTTCAGGCTCGACAACTCGCCACAAAGCACCTCTCGCTTTATTTCAAGACCAACGCTCAAGAAGAAGATTGCCATCAAAAAGTCGTTGATGAAGGCTCCTAATGGCATAGCATGTCCACCATGACTGAAGAGATTGAATCCTCCGATGCTAAGGCTAACCGGCAACTCCCAGAATTGTCTGTAGAGGTCACCCCAAGGACAGTTCGCTATGATGAGTGCTGCGATGGTGGCTATCACTAGAAGTACGCTACTGCTCACGTACTTACGAAGCATACTTATAAACGGATAATTGTTTTCCATATAGATTGTTTTGTGTGATGCGACTGCAAAGTTACAAAGAATTCTTCATTCATCGTTCTTCATTTTTCATTTTTTTTGTACCTTTGTCGAGTAATTCAAAAAAAAACAATCTAAATGATGAAACGTATCATGACGCTTTTGGCACTTCTTTGTGCCATATTTCTCGCTAAAGCAGACGGTTTGAACCTCAAGGATCTTACGAATGGCGTGTATTCCGCAAGAGGCATTTCCGGCGTGACTCCTTTGCTTGATGGCGAGAGTTACAGTCAAATCTCTAGAGACGGCAAGCAGATTGTCGCTCATAGTTTCCGTACAGGTCAAGAGACGGGTGTGCTTTTTGACGTGAATAACATCAAGAACCGCATTAAGATAGACAGAATAGATGGTTATCAGATGAGCCCAGACGAGAAGAACATTCTCATCCAGACACAGACGAGAGGCATCTATCGTCACAGCAAAACGGCAGAATACTATATATATAATGTGAAGAATCGAACTCTTGCTCATCTCAGCGAAGGTGGTCCTCAAGAACAACCCCTTTGGAGTCGCGACGGAACAATGGTGGCGTTTGTTCGCGAAGGTAACCTGTTCCTTGTCAAGCTCCTGTTCAACAATAGTGAAAGTCAAATTACGAAAGATGGCGAGTTCAACAAGATTATCAATGGCAAGCCCGATTGGGTAAACGAAGAGGAATTCTCGTTTGCCCGCGCTTTCGACTTCAATGAGGACAACACAATGATTGCCTGGATTCGTTACGACGAGACGGAAGTGCCGATGTTCAGTTTTCCTTGGTATAAAGGCATGAACCCAGAAAAGAAGGAATATGCCCAATATCCTGGCTCGTACGATTACAAATATCCTATTGCAGGAGCTCAGAATAGTGTCGTAAGCGTTCAAAGCTTCGACATTAAGAGTCGCGTCATTCGCAAGATGCAACTTCCCATCCCTTCTGACGGCTATATTCCTCGCATCTTCTTTACCGACAATCCGGAGAAGTTACTCATACTTACCCTTAATCGTCATCAGGACCAACTCGACATATATCTGGCAAATCCGCGAAGCACAGAATGTCGTGTAATCGTTCGTGACCAGGCAGAATGCTATGTGACGGAAGATGCATTGAAGGCCTTCAAGGTTGTTCCAAACGGATTTGTACTTTTGAGTGAACGAAGTGGATATAAGCATCTCTATCTCTATGACTTAAACGGAACACTTAAACGCCAGCTTACTAGCGGAAACTATGAGGTGAAATCGCTTTATGGCTACGACACTAAAACGGGCAATACCTACTATGCAAGCAATCAGGAAAGTCCCATAAGGCAGAGCGTTTACAAGAGCGATTCGAAAGGTAAAGTGGCAAAACTCAGCACATCTTCTACGGGATGGAATAATGCCATCTTCAGTACCGACTTCCGTTTCTTCATGAATACTTGGAGCGACCTCAATACGCCTTCAGTCACGACACTTTGCGAAGCATCAGGCAAAACGCTAAAAACGCTCGAGGACAATTCCGCTCTTCGTCAAAAACTTGCAGGCTTGAGGCTTGGAGAGCGCAAGTTCTTTACCTTTACAACTGCCGATGGCATCCAGTTAAACGGCTTCATGGTTTTGCCTGCAGACTTTAATCCTGGCAAGAAATATCCCGTCGTGATGCATCAATACTCAGGTCCAGGCTCTCAGCAAGTCGTGGATAGTTGGAGCGCAGGCAATATGGGTGGCTGTCTTTACGAGCAATACTTGGCTCAAGAAGGTTTCATCTCCGTTTGTGTGGATGGCAGAGGAACGGGAGGACGAGGTCGAGACTTCGAACAATGCACATACCTGAAACTCGGACAGTTAGAGAGTCACGACCAAGTAGAGGCTGCCATTTGGCTTGGCCAGCAGAGTTATGTCGATAAGGATCGTATTGCCATTTGGGGTTGGAGCTACGGAGGCTTCAATACTTTGATGAGCATGAGCGAAGGTCGTCCCGTCTTTGCTTGTGGTGTGGCAGTAGCGGCTCCTACAAGTTGGCGATATTATGACAGCATTTATACCGAGCGTTTCATGCGTACACCTAACGAGAATGGCTCTGGTTATGATGTTTGCCCCATCAGTCGAGCCTCGAAATTAAGCGGCAAATTGCTTCTCATTCATGGAATGGCAGATGATAATGTTCACTTCCGAAATGCGGCAGAATACACGGAAGCTCTCGTTCAGGCAGATAAAGACTTCCGCGAACTGACCTATACAAACCGCAATCACAGCATTTACGGAGGCAATACGCGCAATCATCTCTTCCGCCAGATAACTCAGCACTTCAAGGATTGTTTGAAGTAAACTCTAGCGAAGAATAAAAACTACACACAGTTAAATCGCAAACTTCACGTGTGTCGTTGGCAAACTTCACGTGTTAAGTTGGGCAACTACACGTGCCATGTTTGCAAACGTGGCGTGGAGTGTTTTCTATAGGTCGTGGTGAAGTAGGCGATATTGCGCCATCTCTTCATACTTCGTGCCTGGTTTTCCGTAGTTGGCAAACGGATAAATACTGATGCCGCCCCTTGGCGTGAAAATGCCTGTAACCTCGATATACTTGGGTTCCATCAGGCGAATAAGGTCTTTCATGATGATGTTGACGCAGTCTTCATGAAAAGCTCCATGATTGCGAAATGAGAAAAGATAAAGTTTCAGGCTCTTGCTTTCCACCATTCTCTCAGCAGGAAGGTAGTTGATACGTATTTCTGCAAAGTCGGGCTGACCTGTAATAGGACACAAACTCGTGAATTCTGGGCAGTTGAAGCGCACCCAATAATCGTTTTCGGGATGTTTGTTGACGAAAGACTCGAGCACTTCCGGAGCGTAATTCTGCGAGTATTCAGTCTTCTTGCCTAATGCCTTAAGGCCTTCTTCATTTCTGTTTGGCATAAGTGTCTTATTTAGTTTCAAGGTATTTCTTCAAGCCTTCACTCCTCAACTTACATGAAGGACAATGCCCGCAACCGTCGCCCACGATACCATTATAACAGGTAAGTGTTCGATAACGAATGGTGTCGAGCACGCCAAGTTCGTCCGCCAAAGCCCAAGTCTGCTGCTTGTCGAGCCACATTAATGGTGTATGCAAGCGGAACTGCTCGTCCATTGCAAGGTTGAGTGTCGTGTTCAGGCTCTTGATGAAGCCATCTCTGCAATCAGGATAACCGCTGAAATCAGCTTGTCCAACGCCAGTAATGACATCATAGATGCCATGATTGCGGGCATAAATGGCTGCGACGGAAATAAAGAAAAGGTTTCGCCCTGGCACGAAAGTCGTGGGGTAGGGCGAACCTTCCTTCTTTTCTTCCTCTATATTGAGTTCTTTATTTGTCAGGCTACAAGCAGGACTAAGTTGGCTGATGAAACTGATGTCCATACATTCCCAAGGCACACCTGCTTCGTCACAAAGCTGCTGTGCAATCTCGACTTCTTTAACATGCCTTTGTCCATAACGGAAACTGAGGGCCCGAACCTCGTCGAAATGTTTGAGAGCCCAGTAGAGGCAGGTCGTGGAATCTTGTCCGCCTGAAAGAACTACTAGAGCAGAACTCATTTGTCACCAATAGCTTTCTGATATTCGTCCCAAAGAGCATCGGTCGTAATCTCAGGCTTATCGCCTAAGATATGCTTCATGGCTTTGTCCCATGACCAGGGCTTTAGTTCAACTGCACTACGATTGAACTTGCGGATGAACTCCTTGTCTTTGTTGAGCTGCAACCAGTAGAGGAAGTATCCAGTCACACGATAGCCCTTGCGCCAAGAGTCACCACGAGTGCGGTCCTGACTGCTGAAGTCCTGATTAAAGCATCCACAAGCCACGCGAACTGCATCAGCAAGGCCTTCGATAAAGAGCCAGTATTCGCTCTTGCCGTCGTATTGGCCGCATCCCTCAGGAGAAAGTTGGTAAGCATGAGTAAGCTCGTGATAGAGCACGCCACGAGTCTCGTAGTCGAGGCGAAGCGTATCGTTTCCTGCAAAGCAGCGTTCAATCCAGTTTGTCGAATAACGAATGCCAACATAGTCGCCACTTCCATACTTCTCGCTGATGCCATTGTAGTCCTTGATGGTGTAAACGATGCGCTTCAAGCGAGGCACATTCGGGTCTTTAGGTCCCCAATAAAGGGTTTGAAGAACTCGCAAAGCATTCTCCTGAATATAGGGAGCAGGATTGGGAATGATGCTGTGGTAAATCTTTGAACCTTCCGAGAAAGGAGATTCATCGTGGAATTCAACGTCTCCAGGATTGTAACCTTTCCACTTCTTCTCTACCTTAATGGGAGCGTGGTACTTGGTTGCCTTGTAAATAGCTTGAGCTTGACTGCCGATTGCAAATGCGACTGCAACGAAGAGTGTGAGTGTACGTTTCATTTTGTTATTCTGAATTGTTTAATAAAAATGTTTTTGCGTCTGCAAAGATATGAAAAAATGTTTAGAGTTACGCGTTTTGGGAGGAGAGTTTTTACTTATTTAAGATTTTCAAGCAAGATTCGTTATCGGTTCGGCAGAATTGCGTTCAGCTGAGAGTGCACGTTCGTGGTCTTCGAGCTGAACAGAAAGACGGGCAATCTGCATCATCGTATCGTTTCGTTGCTTGGTAAGGGCTTGTTGTTTTGCAGCAATATTTTCCTGAATATCTGGTGTTGAAGTGTTGCAACGGCCATCTTCCGTATCTAGTGCGATGATGCGGCTATTCAGGTCCTCAACTTTAGCTTGACAAAGAAGAGTGTCAGTATTGATTTGCTTCAAACTGCTTCTTATTTTGCTCCAATCTTTTCCGTCGGCAAAGACTTCGACAAGTTCGCTTGCTTGAACTGGCGGATGTTGCAGATTGAAAGCGTGCATCCAGAGATCAAGCTTTTCGTTTAGTTGTGTCTGTTCACCTTCCAAACGTTCGATGTGCGAGAGATAGTAGTCGTGACGACCTTGCATGATATCGTTGTCGTGACGAATATCGTTCATCCTGTTGCACTCGTTTTCGTATTGTTCCTGATTGTTCTTAACTAAGTTTAAGTGTTTTTGGTGCAATGTCTTAGCATCTCTCTCTGGAATCAATTGTTGATATGCTTTCTGGTTCTCGGCTTTTCGCCCTTCACGTTCTTCAATACGCTTTGCGATAACTAGCGAGGCACGAGAGAAGGATTGCATCTGAACCTTCATTCCTTCCAAGTTTGCTACTTCCACATCGTAGCTGGCTTGCTTCGATGCAATCTCTTCTTTAGTTGCAAACCAATCGCTTATGAGTTTCTGAATCTGCTCGTAGAGTTGCTCTGGAGCTTTCTGCCAAATTGAATACCAATCTTTGATGGTAACTGCACTTTGCATGTTTTCGTAGATGCGAGTGAATTGCTTATTGATGCTTTCCAGTCGCATTCCAATCTGTTCCACTTCGCGACTCAGCACTTGGCAACCCGTATTCAGTTCGCCCAAACGAACGTTGACTTCGCTCTTCTTCTGTTCCAACTTTTGAAGTTCTTCACTTATCTTGGCGATACTGCTCTGATGGAAAGTGAAGGTCTCAAGTTCTTTCTCGGCCTTTTCTGCATCGCGACTGACGTTTTCGATGAATTGACGCAGCAAAGCCGTTCTTGCATCAAGGTTTGTGCTTTCAGAGCATTCAACGAAAGTGGGATCGAGATTAGCATAGATTTTCCACTCTATGACGTCTTCATTCTGGCGAATCCTGGTTGTGTTCAGGGCTTCCTCTTTCGCACTGAGCTGACCTTTTGCAGTTGCCAGTTCTGCCTGCATTTCTGCAAGTTGTTGTCTCTTTGTGTTTGCTTCCGAAGCCAACATTTCGTAGTCGGTCTTCATCTCGCCTAAGAGTTTGCTTTGGTCGAGCATCGTGTCGCTATGATAAGGGTGATGCGTGGCTCCGCAAACTGAACAACTGACGCCTTCTTTAAGGTCTGCACGAAGTTGAATGATGT
This sequence comes from Bacteroidaceae bacterium, assembly GCA_017961145.1. Lineage (GTDB taxonomy): Bacteria > Bacteroidota > Bacteroidia > Bacteroidales > Bacteroidaceae > Physcousia. Next base: position 10,119 of record JAGCXU010000155.1, read on the forward strand.
CTTGGCCTTTGCTAAGCAAGTAGGTGTACTCCTTTTCCTTGCAGAGCCTTTGTGCTTTACCTGCTTCGTCTTCCAGCTCACGAACGTTGTCTTCCAAATGTTGAATGTCCAATCGAAGTGCTGTTACCTTCTTGCTCTTCTCCTCGATGCTTTCGTAGCCAGTACTGATGCGCTTCCAGAGCGACAGAGCAGAAAGCAGTTGCTGGCGTCTTCCCTTCAGCATAAGAGCGCGTTCCTGCAGCATCAGACCATCCTGACCTTGTATATAGGAACGATGCATGCTCAGTTCGGCTTCGGCCGTTTCTGCTTGCGAAACGAGGTCTTGAAACTGACCGAAAGCTTTTCCAAGCATCTCGTTTTCTTCGTTCTGCCGTTTCAGGGCTTGCTGACTCTGTTGTTGCAGTTCAGAACGACGTTTGTTCCTGTCTTCCAAAAGGTTGAGTTGGAGGAGCACAGCCTCGCCATGTTGAAGCATGTTCTCGTGAATCTCCATACTTTGATGCTTTATGCGAAGCTTTTCAAGCTCGGAAGAGAGCTGAGCAGTCGTTTTCTCCTTGTCGGCAATCATCGACGAGAGTGCTGTCATCTCTTCCTTTACCTTATTATTATATTCGAGCAGGAATGTCGTTTCTGCTTCTATCGATTCGTTCGAACCAGTCAGCTGATAGGCCGAACAAACGTGATCGAAGATGTTTTGAAGTGTTTCAGTAGCAATCTTCAACTGTTCGCGAGCTTGTATTTGGCGCTTTTCTTGCTCAATCATCTTTTGACGATTCACGTCAGCTTCGCGCTCCAAGATGCTCAGTCCCCGTTTATCTCTGCCAATCTGGTCTTTTACGACAGCCAGTTTCTGATAGGTGCCATGAATGCCTTCAAAGAGGTCATAGCGTTCAAGCATGCTCGAGTCTTTTGCGTAGATTGCCTTCTGCTTGCTGAGTTCGAAGAGACGCTTCTTCTCACGTTGTAGAGCCATGTTCGTCTCATTGTATCTACGAAGCCATTGTTGCTGAACTTGAAGTCTGCCGAGGCTTTCTTCCAGACCCTGCAACTTTGTCTCTGCCAGTCGTTTAGCATCTTTAACTCGTTGCAGTTGGGTAGAGTTCAGGATTCGCGGATCTCGTCTGGGATGACTGGTTGAAGCCAGTTCTTCGAGGTTGAAGTTAATTCCGCCATCTATCGTTTCCTGTATCTCGACCTTTGTTTCTTGGCTCTCTTGGGGCTTCTCTGCAGGAGTCTCCAAGCTCACCCCCTTATCTTTTTTCCTAAAGAAATTCATTACTTATTGTCTTTAACGAATGCAAAGGTACGAATAAGCGAGCGAAATACAAAAGGAAAACAAAAGTTTTTCTTTTAATTTCCGAGCGAAGACAGTAGCTCGAACGAAGGTCAAGGTACGAATAAGCGAGCGAAATGACAAATATTATTGAGTCTTTTTCAATATGGAAATATGTCAAATTGTGGGAAATTTCTTTACATATTCAGTCCTTTATCAAGTGACGTTTGCTCTCGTGAAACGAGTAAAAAGGAAAGTTATGCAAGGTAATTTGAAAACTTCACTTGTGTAATTGGCAAACTTAACACGTTAAAATTGCAAACTTGAAACGTTAAAAATGCAATCATCACACGTTAAATCGGCCAACGTAAAAGGCTAAGTTTTCGATTAACTTGAGCCTCATCGGAACTCGCTCTGTTTTAAGAGGTTACGCCAAACTTTCAAAATCATTATTATCGACTGAATAAGAGTCCTTTCAACTTCCGTTAAAAGATACGAGTATTCAGCATACAACTTTATATACGAAGTGACTCAAGCATACAAAAATCTTTACAAATCTTTATCCACGAAAGGTAATGTTCAGTAACTTGTTTGAAGAAATGAGCTACAAAAACGTCACTTATTGATTTATTTTTCGTACCTTTGCATCCGAAATAAAGCAAAATAAAACAAAGATAATGGCACAAAAACCAAGCATACCAAAGGGAACGCGCGACTTCGGACCACAGGAAATGTCGCGTCGTAACTACATCTTCAACACCATTCGCGAGGTCTATTCGCTCTACGGATTTGAGCAAATCGAGACACCTGCAATGGAAAACCTCTCGACCCTGATGGGCAAGTATGGTGAAGAGGGAGACAAACTGCTCTTCAAGATACTGAATAGTGGAGATTTCCTGCGTGGAATCAGCCCCGACGACCTTGCAAACGGAGCAACTGGTCACCTAGCTGCACAGCTCTGTGAAAAGGGCCTGCGCTATGATTTGACTGTCCCCTTTGCCCGATATGTCGTTCAGCATCGCGAGGAACTGGCTTTACCTTTCCGTCGCTATCAGATCCAACCAGTCTGGCGAGCCGACCGTCCACAGAAAGGACGATATCGCGAGTTCTATCAATGTGATGCCGATGTGGTGGGAAGCGACTCGCTTCTCTGCGAAGTGGAACTGATGCAAATTGTCGACGAGGTGTTCCGTAGGTTTGGAATCCGCGTTTGCATCAAGATAAACAACCGCAAGATTCTCTCCGGCATAGCTGAGATGATTGGCGAGGCCGACAAGATAGTGGACATCACAGTTGCAATCGACAAGCTCGACAAGATTGGCCTCGATGCCGTGAACGAAGAGCTTCGCGAGGACGGCATAAGTGAGGAAGCCATCCAGAAACTGCAGCCCATCATCAACCTCAACGGCTCGAATGCCCAGAAGATTCAGACCATGCGAGAGGCTTTGGCTGGTAGCGAGGTAGGACAGAAAGGCATTGATGAGGTGGAATTTGTGCTCTCGAAACTTACAAACCTCAATTCCGAACTTGAACTTGACTTGACGCTTGCACGCGGACTCAACTATTATACGGGCTGCATCTTTGAGGTGAAGGCCCTCGATGTCGAGATAGGTTCGATAACAGGAGGTGGTCGCTACGATAACTTGACTGGCATCTTTGGTATGCCTGGCCTGAGTGGAGTGGGGATTAGCTTTGGTGCGGACCGCATCTACGACGTCCTCAACCAGCTGAACCTCTATCCGGAAGCGGTCACGACAGCAACCCAAGTGCTCTTCATCAACTTTGGCGAGAAGGAAACAGACTATTCTCTTCCCATCATTTCAGCTTTGAGGAAACAAGGTATCCGCTGCGAAATCTATCCGGATGCCAGCAAGATGAAGAAGCAAATGCAGTATGCCAACCAGAAAGGCATTCCCTTCGTCATCATGACTGGCGAGACGGAAATGCAGGCTGGAAAGGTGATGCTCAAGAACATGACAAGCGGCGAGCAGCAACTCCTCTCGCCAGAAGAACTCCTATCTGCTTTGAACTGATGGAAGCTGCCCTGTATCTCATACCTGTTACGCTTGGCGAGACTTCGATAGAGCAAGTCCTGCCTTCGTATAATCATGAGGTAATCATGGGCATTCGGCACTTCGTCGTCGAGAACATTCGCTCTGCCCGTCGCTTCCTTCGCCAGACAGATAAGGCGTTTCCTATCGACGAAAGCACCTTCTTCGAGATGGGCAAGCACGCAGACGAAAAGCTCTTCAGCCAATATCTGCAGCCCTTGAGGGAAGGAAAGCCCGTAGGTGTCATCAGCGAAGCCGGGTGTCCTGCAGTCGCAGACCCAGGAGCAGACATCGTCAAGATTGCCCAAAGAGAGGGACTCAGAGTGGTGCCTTTGGTCGGGCCAAGCAGTATGATTATGGCTGTAATGGCGAGCGGACTGAACGGACAAAGCTTTGCCTTCAACGGATATCTGCCTGTCAATCCCAACGACTGTGCCAAAAAGCTCAAGATGCTCGAGTCGAGAGCCTGGACAGAAGGGCAAACACAACTCTTCATCGAGACCCCTTATCGCAATCAGAAGATGTTTCAGACGCTTCTCAGCTGCCTTCGTCCCCAAACGCGACTCTGTATCGCAGCCGGCATCACTACCCAAGACGAATACATTCGCACCCTTCATATCTCGGAATGGAAGCAGAAAAGTCTGCCCGACCTGAGCAAGATTCCTGCCATATTCCTTATAAATAAATAATGTCTGCAAGATGAAATACTCAATCATAGTGCCCGTATTTAATCGTCCGGAAGAGGTCGAAGAACTGCTCGAAAGCCTTACTCAGCAGACTTTCCGCGATATGGAAGTCATCATCGTTGAGGATGGTTCGACTCAGCCTTGCGAGAATGTGGTGCACAAATATGCTGGCAAACTCGAATTGCGCTATTATACGAAGGAGAACAGCGGTCCAGGGCAGACGCGAAACTTTGGCGCAGAGCATAGTCAGGGCGAGTTCCTCATCTTCCTCGACAGCGATTGCGTCCTGCCTCCTGACTTCCTGAAAGAGGTTGATGCTGAGCTAAACAGGAAAGAATGTGATGCTTGGGGCGGTCCAGACCGTGCTCACGAAAGCTTCTCGCCTGTTCAGAAAGCCATCAACTACAGCATGACTTCCTTTATTACAACTGGAGGCATTCGTGGAGGAAAGAAGCAAATGGACAAAAAGTTCTACCCGCGTTCCTTCAACTTGGGTATTCGCAGAAGCCTTTACAGACAGCTTGGCGGCTTCTCTTCCATGCGTTTCGGCGAGGATATCGACTTGAGCCTGCGCATCTACAAGAGTGGAGCGAGTTGTCGACTCTTCCCAGAAGCATGGGTTTGGCATAAGCGCAGGACTGACTTCAAGAAGTTCTTCAAGCAAGTTCACAACTCAGGCATTGCCCGCATCAACCTGATGAAGCGACATCCCGGTAGCCTAAAGCTCGTACACCTGTTGCCGATGGTCTTTACCGTAGGAACCTTCCTATGCCTGTTGTTCGCTTTCCTGTTCCTGCTCTTAGCTCTGTTGGGCCTTATTGCCTTATGGAGAATGCCCAAGCCCGGTTGCGCCAATGGCCCGATGCTCTGCATCTTTGCCGGCATAGGCGGGATGCTGTTATTCCTGCTTCCGCTTCTTCTCTTTTCGTTGCTCGTCTTCGTGGATAGTTCTATTCGGAACAGAAGTGCAAAGATAGGCGCCCTCTCCATTTGGGCAAGCTTCATCCAACTCATCGGCTACGGCACGGGATTCCTGCGTGCCTGGTGGCTGAGGTGTGTTTGCGGCCGAAACGAGGAACTGCAGGCGTTTAAAGATAATTTCTACAAATAAGGACAACAGACAACGGACTACCGACAACAGATATTTAACGATGAAAGGCATCAAGAATTGGGCTCC
>JAGCXU010000156.1 GCA_017961145.1 Bacteroidaceae bacterium
ACCATACGGGCAAGGCATGCAATACTTGCAGTCGTTGCAATCAATTGTGGGATAGCTTTTGATGAGTGTTGCTGTTTCTTCTTCGAGCCATACCTGTTCCTCTTCGGTGAGAGGTTCAAGGGGAGAGTACGTGCGAAGGTTGTCTTCCAAGTGCTCCATGTAGGTCATACCACTAAGTACGGTAAGTACTGCTGGCTTTGAACCTATGTATCGGAAGGCCCAAGAGGCAACGCTATCCTCTGGTTTGCGTTGTTTGAAATGTGCGACAACGTGGTCTGGCACTTTGGAAAGGCGGCCACCAAGCAAAGGTTCCATAATGACGGCAGGGATGTTGCGCTTTACGAGTTCTTCATAAAGGTATTTGCCAGAGCGACCTTTGTCTTCGTTCTCCCAGTCGACATAGTTTGCTTGTATCTGAACAAAGTCCCAATGATATTCGTCGTGATGAGCCATAGCCCAGTCGAAGACTGCCACATCGCCGTGGAAAGAAAAGCCGAGATTGCGAATGCGACCTGCTTCGCGTTGTTCCACGAGCCAATCCAGAAGTCCGTTGTCGAGGTAGCGTTCGTGAACGGGTTGCATTCCTCCGCCTCCGATACTGTGCAAGAGAAGGTAATCGATGTAGTCTGTTCGGATGTATTCGAGGCTTCTTTCGAACATCGCTTTGCCTTCTTCGAAGTCGTATTGCGAGGGTGAGAAGTTCGAGAGCTTGGTTGCGATGAAATAGTCGCTGCGTTTGTATCCGCTTGCTTCGAGGGCAATTCCGAGGCTTTCTTCGCTTTTGCCACGACAATAGGCTGGTGATGTGTCGAAGTAGTTGACGCCATGGTCGAGGGCGAATTTGCAGAGACGGTTTACTTCTTCCTGGTCGATCATATCTCGTCCGTCTTCATCTTTTGTGTTGGGCAGTCGCATCATACCATAGCCGAGCAGGCTAATCTTGTCGCCTTGCTTGGGATTGGTGCGATAGGTCATCTTGTCGGTTGGGATAGGACCTTCGTGATGTCCCATGTAATCCACTTCGCCTTCGTCGTTGCCACCTTGTATGCCGCAAGATGCCAAAGCCGTTGTGGCTGCTGCTGTGCCTGAGACTTTGAGGAAATCTCGTCTTGTAATATCTTTCATAGCCTGTTCTTCTTTTATATTTCTTTATGTACCTCGTGTCCTTCTACGTAGATTGCGCTGAGAGGATTTGAGGGACAGAGGTTTTCGCAAGCGCCACAACCGATACATTTCTCTTCATTGATGGCGGGTATGAGCAATACTTTTTCTCTTGGGATTTCTTGGTTGTCAGCATCTCTCCAACGTCGTCCATCCTGATGAACACCAGCCTGCAGAGGTACCATCTGTATTGCTTGTGCAGGACACTTACGGGCACAGAGTCCGCAAGGCTTTTCGTCTTTGACGGGAATGCAGAGGTCGCGTGTCCAAACTGCGTGTCCAACCTGAATGGCAGTCCTTTGTTCTATGGTGACAGGCTGTATTGCAGAGGTTGGGCAAACTTGCGAACAACGGTTACATTCTGGGCGACAGTACCCTTTCTCGAAGCTGACTTCTGGTTGCATAAAGCGGTCGAGACTGCTGCTGGGACGCAGTACATCGTTTGGACAAGCATCGATGCAGAGCTGACAGGCTGTGCAATGACTGCGAAGATTGCGTATCGAGAGTGAACCTGGAGGTGTGATGAGTTTCTTGCGACGAGGTTTCTTCTTCTTGATGATGTCAGCAAAACCTCCATCTGTCGTCTTTGGTTCGACCTTGCTTTGCGCTTTTGCGATGGCGGTTCCTGCAAGGAGAGCGACTCCTGTCAGCACAGCTCGACGCCCTTCATCTGTCTTTTGTGGGGTGGAACTGCTGGCTGTGGAGCAGGAGGTAAACTTCATTGCATCGAATTTACACTCTTCGAGGCAGTTTCCGCAGACAACACAGCGGGAATAATCGACTGTGTGAGTGTCGAGATTGATGCAGGCTGCTTTGCAGTTTCGCTCGCATTTGCGGCAGTTCTTGCACTTTTCCGCGTCGATATTTATCTTGAGGAACGACTGCTTGCTGATGAGGCCGAGCAGGGTTCCGACTGGGCAAATCGTGTTGCACCAAGTTCGTCCGTTCTTCCAGGCCAATACTGCGATAATGCCTAAGGTGAGCAGAGCCACGACGAATGCCATGATGCTCTTGAACCAGACCTCAACCTCGTAGAAGGCATAGCTGCCGAAATGCTCTGAAATAGCTGCTAGACCATTGTTCGCGAGCTTGTAGAGAGGAGCGAAGATGGTTGAGACGATGCGGCCATAAGTGCTGTAAGGAAAGATGAGTCCACCTATCCAGGCTACGCCCAAAGCCAGTGAAGCACAGGCAATTACCAGCACAGAGAAGCGAAGTGTGTTAAGGGCTGGCGAGAAGTTGTACTTGTTCTTTTTCCGACGAAGCCAGGAGATGAAGTCCTGCATCACACCTAAAGGACAGATGATGGAGCAATAGATGCGTCCCATCAGCAAGGTGAGTGTGACGACGAAAAGCAAGGCTCCGATGTTCAGAGCCAGCAAGGCCGGAATGAATTGAATCTTTGCCATCCATCCCAGATAGGCTTGCGCTACCCCCGTAAAGTCGAGCAGGAGCCATGTAATCAGCGCCCAGAAGATGATGGCAAGTGTCAAACGGATTTTCTTCAGCATACTTGTAAATGATGATTTTATTTGAACATTTGGGGCAAAGTTACTAAAAAGAAATGAGAAAACGTGCAAAATTTTACCAGAAATTTGCCAAAAAAGTGCAATTATATGTGGACTGAGTCGGAAAGGAACTAGAGTCCGTCCAAAACATAACACTTTACGATTGCAATCATAACACTAGTTAATCGCAAACGTCACACTAGTAAAATGCAATCGTAACACTTTAACTTTGCAAACTTCACTAGTGATCTTTTTCAACGACCTTAGCCACGTTTCCAGACCCTGCATTTTGCCCCTTAATAAATATATAATGTGCGGATAAGAAAAAAAATAGTGAGTCAGCAAATACAACTTAAGCAAATTTTTCGTATCTTTGCCCGCAATAATAAAGTTTTAGAAGGATATGGTATCATTTATTGCAGACAAGATTGTGATGGACGGCCTCACCTACGACGACGTCCTGTTAGTTCCTGGCTATTCAGAGGTTCTCCCTCGCACAGTATCGCTCGAGACAAGGTTCTCCAGACACATAGAACTGAAGATTCCCTTCGTGACAGCAGCGATGGATACGGTAACCGAAGCTCCGATGGCAATTGCCATTGCTCGCGAAGGTGGCATTGGTGTCATCCATAAAAACATGAGCATCGAAGAGCAAGCCAGACAGGTTGCCATCGTGAAACGCGCGGAAAACGGCATGATCTACGACCCCATCACCATCAAGTTGGGCAGCAGCGTTCGCGATGCTCTCGAATTGATGTCGGAATATCACATTGGTGGAATACCTGTTGTGGATGATGAACGTCACCTCAAAGGCATCGTAACCAATCGCGATCTCCGTTTCGAACAGAATATAGACCGTCCCGTCGAAGACGTGATGACAAGCGAAAACCTCGTCACAACCCATGTTCAGACCGA